>CAJUEI010000250.1 GCA_910585255.1 uncultured Lachnospiraceae bacterium | reverse complement strand
AGAGATGCAGATTGAAGGAAATCAAAAAGAATTAGATGCAATGGAACAGTTTCACAGAGGAAATAGACAGGAGGGACTGCGGCTGCAGGAGGAGTTTGCGGCTGCTTTTCGAGAGGAGTATAAAGAAAAGGATCACTGTCCCTGTAAAAAGGCATGCCGTTATCACGGAAATTGTAAAGAGTGTGTTGCCATTCATCGGGCACATCAGGAGCATGTTCCTACCTGTATGAGATCGATTATTAATCGAAAAATCCAACTTTTATCTGAAGTAACCGAGCATAGTTTTGAACATGAAAAAAATCCAGAGCAATAAAATCTGCCGTGGATTTCTTCCATGTTCAAAAATAAGAGGTTGCTATTATTATATAATAAACAAAAAGAAAAAGCAAATGGATTTTAAATATATCGGGATAGATTATGAATTTAACTGATGGAGAATAAATCCGTTTTAGAATAGGTAAGTGTAATGTTAGAGAAAAAAGAATTAGAAAAATATTATATAGCGAAGCAATTAGAACAAAAAGAACAAGTAGATTTTCAGCATTTGATTTCTTTAGAGCAGATTAAACGTTTAGCAGGAGTAGATTTGGCATATTGGAAACAGAAGGAAACGGAGTATGCGGTATGCTGTATTGTAGTGATTGATTATCGAACCAAAGAAATCATAGAGAAGCAATACTGTGTGGATCAAATAGAAGTTCCTTATATTCCGGGATGTCTGGCATTTCGGGAAATTCCATTATTTTTGAAAACAAAGGAACTTCTTTTTACAAAACCGGATCTCTATGTATTTGACGGAAACGGATATTTGCATCCTAGGCATATGGGAATTGCGACTCATGCTGGAATATTACTGGGGCAGCCTACAATCGGGATTGCTAAGACATACTATAAGATAGAGGATACCGAATATCCTGTTCCAGAAGATACGGCATTTGCATTTCAAGAGATTGTGATTCAAAATCAAATCTATGGAAGAGTAGTTCGGACACATCCGGGAGTAAAGCCGATTTTTCTTTCTGTGGGAAATCAGATTACATTGGATACTGCTATGGAAGTAGTAAAAGCTATGACGACAAAGGAGAGTCATATTCCTTTGCCTACACGATTAGCAGATATTATGACACATGAGATTCGAAAACAATATCAATCGGAATGGGTAAGGCAATAGGTTGATTAAGAAAAGAGGGATTTTTTTGGAGATAAAATATTATGATATTGGATTAAATTTATTCTGTAAGCAGTTTCCCGATCCGGAAACGATTATTCGGGATGCGGCTGAAGCAGGGGTGGTTTGTATTCTTACTGGGACAGATCCAAGGGAAAATAAAAAGATTCATGAGTTTATGAAACATCATTTGGTATATGGAACGGCGGGGATACATCCTCATAATGCGGATCGTGCAAAACAGGAGGACTTTGATGAGATTGAAAAGTTGGTTTTAGAAGATAGAAAGATAGTGGCGGTAGGGGAGTGCGGATTGGATTATGATCGTATGTTTTCTACTAGAGAGAATCAAATTCGATGTTTGGAAAAGCAGATTGTATTAGCGGAAAAATATAGAAAACCATTGTTTCTTCATGAACGCAGTGCTTCTGGGGAGTTTATCCGTAGGTTTAAAAAGCATACGGAAATTTGTAAGAGATCGGTGGTTCATTGTTTTACTGGGGGAAAAGATAGTTTGGAACAGTATCTTTCTATGGGATTTTCGATTGGGATTACGGGGTGGATTTGTGATGATTCTCGTGCAAAGGAATTGCGGGAAGCGGTTCGAATGATTCCTTTGGATCGGATTTTAATTGAAACAGATGCACCTTATTTGACTCCTAAAAATAAGACAGGGTTGGGGAGAGTGAATGTGCCGCAGAATATCGTATATGTGGTAAAAGAATTGGCTCGTTATATGCAGGTGGAAGAGGAAGTTTTGATTGCGTGTGCGAGGGAAAATACACGGAGGATTTTTCAGTTGGATGAGTGAGATAGAAAAAATGGGGGGATGGCAAGGGGGACGCCAGAATGGGAAAACCCTTCCTTTCTGCTGTTCCGCTCTCCGAAAAGTAAGAAAGTCTAATGCCTCTGAATTTACGTGTACTTAGCCGGACGGACCGGGGTGCAATTCGCCCGTGCTGCGGGCTAAACACCCCCCTTTTTTGCCATCTGACAATGGCAAAAATCCTAGTGGATCGACAGAGGCATAAGACTTTCTAACTTTTCTCCGAAGTCGCAGCAGAAAGGAAGGGTTTTCCCATTCTGGCTGTTTTTTTCTGCCGGTAGATTTATTTTGTATCGTTTACTTTGTCTATTTTTAATTTAACCTCATCAAGGAAGTCCCCCGCTTCTAAACGAGTTTGTGAGTGAAAGTGGGGGATGAATTGTGTAAAATTCACTTGAAAAATGTAAGCATGGATAGCTATCATTTATTTAAGAGTAAATTGTGGGAAAAACAGCTAGAGAGGGAAACGGATATTGTTCTGCTGTGACTTCGGAGGAAAGTTAGAAGTTCTTAGACTTCTGTCGATCTACTAGGATTTTTTGCCATTGTCAGATGGCAAAAAAAGGGGTGTGTTTAGCCCGCTGTACGGGCGAATTGCACCCCGGTCCGTCCGGTTGGAGATATATTAATTCAGAAGTCTTAGAACTTCTTACTTTCTGGAGAGCGGAACAGCAGAACAATATCCGTTTTCCTCTCTGGCGTCCTCCCCTGCCTTTGCCAGTGAATAAAGCAGTTTACAAAAAAGATTCCCTGTATTATAATGTTAGCGAATATGATAGTCTGCCAATGAAACCGTATGGGAAGATATAGGAAGATGTAAAGAATTTTAAATTAAATTTAGGAAAGGTTTGGGATTTATAAAATGGAGTACATAACATTTGCTTTGGCAAAAGGTCGGATGGCAAAGAAAACATTAGAGATATTTGAACAGATCGGTATTACCTGTGAAGAAATGAAAGATGAAAAAACACGAAAACTGATTTTTGTAAATGAGGAACTAAAATTTCGTTTCTTTCTTGCTAAAGCAAATGATGTTCCGACTTATGTAGAATATGGAGCGGCTGATATTGGAATTGTAGGAAAAGATACGATTTTGGAAGAGGGACGGAGATTGTATGAGGTAGTAGATTTGGGAATCGGCAAGTGCCGAATGTGTGTCTGCGGACCGGAATCGGCAAGAGAAGTGTTGTCTCATCATGAATTGATTCGGGTTGCTACAAAGTATCCTAATATCGCAAAGGATTATTTTTATAATCGGAAACATCAGACGGTAGAGATTATTAAGTTAAATGGATCGATTGAGTTAGCACCGATTGTAGGACTTTCTGAGGTAATTGTTGATATTGTGGAAACAGGTTCTACACTGCGGGAAAACGGGCTGACTGTATTGGAAGAGGTGTGTCCGTTATCTGCTAGAATGGTGGTAAATCAAGTTAGTATGAAAATGGAACAGGAACGAATTCAAAAAATTATCTCGGCTTTAAAAGAAAAAACTCGCTCAAATGTTGGCATATAGTGTTTATAACGGTTATAAGATAAATGGAATTAGGAAATTTAACCTATCAAGGAAGTAGCGGAGCGGATTTTGAATTTCCTTTGACACAGTAAGTAAGATAGAAAATGAGGAATTGTTTGGTGGCAGAAATAAAGAATGAGGAAGAACGGAAAAGGAGAGAAAAATGAGAATTATTCGGTTAGATGAAAATAGTAAAAAAAACGTATTGGAAAATCTGTTAAAAAGAAGTCCGAATCATTACCGGGACTATGAGGAAAAAGTTGCGGTTATTTTGGAGAGGGTAAAAGAAGAAAAAGATACAGCGGTATTTGCTTATACCCAGCAGTTTGACGGAGCCGAGATTACTAAAGATACGATTTTAGTAACGGAGGAGGAGATAAAAGAGGCATATACTTTGGTAGAAGAGTCTTTAATTACTGTGATTCGAAAGGCATTGGTTTCTATCTATGCTTATCATGAAAAACAAAAGCAGTATAGCTGGTTTGACAGTACTCCTTCTGGGACAATTCTTGGGCAGAAAGTAACTCCGCTTTCAAGAGTGGGAGTTTATGTGCCGGGAGGAAAGGCGGCTTATCCTTCTTCTGTGTTAATGAATGTGATTCCGGCTAAAGTGGCAGGAGTGGAAGAGATTATTATGACAACTCCTTGTAATAGAGAGGGGAAGGTAAATCCTGCAACGCTGGTAGCGGCAAAAGAAGCTGGTGTCAGCCGAATTTTTAAAGTTGGCGGAGCACAGGCGATTGCAGCTATGGCTTACGGTACGGAAAGTATTCCTAAGGTGGATAAGATTGTAGGACCGGGAAATATTTATGTTGCACTTGCAAAAAAGGCAGTTTTTGGTTATGTTAGTATCGATTCTGTGGCGGGACCAAGTGAGATTTTGGTATTGGCAGATGAAACGGCAAATGCTCGTTATGTGGCTGCTGATTTGCTGTCGCAGGCAGAACATGATGAGATGGCTTCTGCTATTTTGGTGACAACTAGCCGAGAATTGGCAGAGCAGGTTTCTGCTGAAGTGGATGGTTTTACTGAGATTCTTTCTAGAAAGGAACTGATACAAAAGTCGTTGGATCAATATGGGTATATTTTGTTGGCGGATTCTTTGGAAGAGGCAGTTGAGGTTGTTAATGAAATTGCATCTGAACATTTGGAGATTCAGACAAAGGATGCTTTTACTGTTATGACAAAGATTAAAAATGCAGGGGCAATTTTTATTGGAGAGTATAGTTCTGAACCGCTTGGAGATTATTTTGCCGGTCCGAATCATGTACTGCCTACCAATGGTACGGCAAAGTTTTTCTCGCCTTTGAGTGTGGATGATTTTGTGAAAAAGTCCAGTATTATTTCTTATTCAAAAGAAGCACTTGCTCCAATTCATCAGGATATTATTGCATTTGCTGAGGC
>CAJUEI010000249.1 GCA_910585255.1 uncultured Lachnospiraceae bacterium | reverse complement strand
ATCTTATGTGCCCGCTGCGAGGAAGCCTTAGTGCAAACGGCCCCAGCAGAGAATCACCCCTGCTGGCTCCGTCCCCTCACCAATCTCAAAAACCCACAAAACCGCCTCTGTGCTTTCACACAAAAGCGGTTTTTTTTATCCTTCACAAATCCCTTGAAGCACCTTGAACGCCTTTTTCTCTATCATACAAAGTGCATGCTCTTTTAAAAAATTCACTCTAGCCGGGTTATAATCAATTTTTGTACAATACTCCTTTGCTGCCTCGCAAAGAGAAGTATATTTATTAATCGCCATACGTGCCTTTTCAATTACCAGCGAATATGTCCCATCGGTTTCTTTATATAAATCACTGCGAATGGCTCCATGGTAAGAAATGGTAGTTACATATTTTTCTACATCTTTAAGACTAGGAAATTCCATAACTGCAAAAATCTGAGAAGTCTCCAACTTTACTGCCGGTTTTTTACTCTTTTCACTTACAAAATCCTCCGAATCCTGCAGTTTATCACATTCCTCCATTAAACTTTCAAAAATCTCATTCGCCTCGTCCTCTGACAGCTCCGGCATCTGATCCATCAAATCCGTTGGAAGAAGCTCTCCCAAATCCCCCAGATGATTCTTTACCTGTTCCAACATATCTTTTAATCCCACTTCTGGTTTATCTGAAAATGTAATTGCCAACTGATTCTTTGGGAGCGGCACTAACTGCATAGAAAGCATCCCATGCTGTACTTCATACCCAATCTCTTCTGCTGCACGCTCTACAACCGCATGCAAAAACTCATTGACCTTTTGCCTATCTCGGAAAAAATCATTAATTTCTACATTATATTCCTGCATATCCTCCTCTGTAATAATACAGCGGATGGTATTCTCATCAATTCTACGAAACTTCACACTTATCACTCCTTGCTCCTGCCGTTGCTAGTTAAGGCATATGCCCTCCCGTGTACTTTTCCCATTTGCTTACTTATTATAATACGAGAATGAATATGGCACAAGTGAATTTTTTATAAATTATCCAAGATTTATCACTATTTTTCAAGTTTCTATAAAATTTTAAGGATACGGGCAGCTTTTTCCCAATATTTTTCTGGAAAACCAAACTGCTGCATCTTTATTCCGTCCTGTTCTGCCATTCTTTTTGCAAGTTCTACTGTTTCTAATAATACATTTTTTCCGGTTATTAAACTGAGACGAATAGTCAGTGCATAGACTCTGGCCATTCGATTTAACCCACTTTCTTCAAATTGTTTTAGTTCTGCCTCAATATCATAAGGAATTGTAATCCATTCACAATCCCATCCTCCGGTCTTTGCCGTTAGAATTGAAAAAATAGTCTTACCCTTTACCCCAAACGGAATCCCTAATGCCCCTGGATTCCAAAGTGTCTTTCCCTGATAAAAAACTTCACACTGTGTATGTGTATGACCGCTTATAAGATAAGATTCCTGTATTTCTTTTAAACATTCTTTTGCATTTTCGCTGTCAGGGTGCAATTCCTCTCTAACATTCCTTGGTGAACCATGACAAATACAAAGCGGTTCATATCCTTCCCATGCAATCGTATCCGTATTTGGCATAGAGCGGAAAAAATCCAATTCTTTTCTGCTAAGATTATTATATGTATAAAGTAAAGAACCCGTACTAGAAGATTCCTCCCAATTTTTATTAGGACTATCCTGATATGCCAGCAGATACTCTTCTCTATTTCCCCGAATCCAATAGCATGGACAACTTTGGCTCCACTTTTCTAACAATTCCATTGTCCTCTGTGGATAGGGACAATCACTAATATAATCTCCTAATAAAATCGTTGCTGCTACTGCTTCCTGACCATTCTTTTTTCTCTGATTTAAATAATCAAGACAAGTAGAAAGAGCAACCTGATTTGCATGAATATCACTGAGTACTGCTACTTTCATATTATCTCCTCTCTGTTCTTAAAAGCTACGTTCTGTTACCTCTTCTTTTTATATAAGATATTGCTTTTCTTTCCTATATTCTATATTTAGAAGAGATGTTGCCATCTCCGAACATCATATATAGAAAGGAACATTCAAATGATTACTTATGAAAATTTCTGGGTCACACTAGCGGAAAAAGGAGAAACTTGGTACAGTTTAACCAAAAAATATCATTTATCTGACAATCTGCTCCATCGTCTGAGACACAATCTTCCTGTCAATGTAAATACTCTTGATCGCCTCTGCAGTATTTTGGATTGCACTCTTCCAGATATTGCTACCTATCACAAAGATCCAAAACCTCCGATCATAGAACAGTCCTAACTCATCAGATAAGAAAAGCAGGCAGACCTCGTTTCCTTATAATAGGTCTGCCTGTTTTTCCTCTTATGTCGAGTATATATTTTTTAATTTATCATACTCCTGATTAATATTTTGAAGAGAAACCGTATCGCCATTCATATTATCTGGATGAAAAATTTTTATTAAATCACGATAACGCTTCTTTAATGCGGTTTCACTATTTACCCCCCGAAAGAAAAACCTTGCCGATGCCGTTGAGGATTCGGTCTGTCTTTGCTGTCTTGCTTTTCTTTCTTTTAATAAAGCTTTTTCTCTTTCTAACTGCTGCTTATCTTCTGCCAGCCTACGCAGCTCATTCTGAAGAATAGCCAGTTTTTTTTCAAAAAGCTCCTGTTCCCTTTCTAATTGTTTTTTGGATAACTCATCTATCATTCTCTGGTGTTCCATATCAGATAAGGTTTCTCTTTTTTCTTGTTCAAACTGTCGCCGCTCTTCTTCTAATTCCTGTCTCGCCTCTAGTATTCTTACATTTTCTTTAAAAAACCATGCTTTCATTTCAGCTAATTGCTGTTCGTCAGCATCTTTGATATTCACCATAAGTGACCTCCCATTTCCTACCCTAATGAACTGACTACAAATAACCTTTGACATTAGTGTTTATAATTATAGTGAGTTACGAATTAGGAAGCAATCATACTTATGTACACTATGAATATATCTATTTTGTAATATTTTCAGTTATCTATAGAAATTATTCTATTATTTTTAATATTTAAAATATTTCTTATTCTTCTGCAAATTGTACTGTTACATAATATCCTCTGGGATTTTCTTCAATCTGTATCACGGTACCTTCTCTTGCCGACAGCCGATCTCGAAATTCAATATTTCCTGACATAGCAACTGCCGGCTCTAATATATAATAATAAGAATAAGGAAGGGATTTTTCCGTTATCGCTACCACATCCCCAACCTTTACCTGACCAGAACGTTCCATCTTAAACAGCATTTCTCTCATTCTTTTATCCTTTCTCTGTATTAGATACCAACTTCTGAAACATATTTCTTAAAACCAATACTGCTGTAACGGCTAAAATAATCTCTGTTACCATCTGTGCATAGGCAAGTCCATATAACGGGAACAGCAGATTTAACAGATAGATAGCCGGAATTTCCATTACAATTTTTCTTAAAATAGCAAATAGAAACGCCTTTTTTCCCATTCCAACAGCCTGAAATACTCCTACAGCTAAAAAATCAATAAATAAAAACGGAAGGGCAAGACAAAGTCCCCGCAAAAAACTGCTTCCATATGCAACAATCGCTTCGTTTTTTATAAATAACTGCATTAAAAATTCTGAACCAAAATAATAAAAAGCAGTTACTGCAATTAAAAAAATAAGCATATTTTTAGCAGAAAATAAAATGGTCTGCTTCATCCGCTTTCCATTTCCTGCAGCATAACTATAACTAATTAACGGCATCACCCCCTGCGAAAACCCAAATGCAATATTCATTGGCACCATATTAATCTTCTGTGCAATTCCCATTGCCGCTACTGCGTCTGAACCAAAAGAAGAAGTAAAATTATTTAATACCGTCATTCCTGTTACATTTAAAAGGTTCTGTATTGCAGCCGGAATTCCCACACCGCATACTCCCAATACAATTTCTTTTTTTAACCGAATTTTAGTCGGATTTACACAGACATAAGTATGATTTCGTTTTAAAAACAGCAGCACAAAAAAATACAGACATGCCGCACAATTCGAGAGAAAAGTAGCAAGTCCTGCTCCTGCAGCCCCCATATTCAATCCCCAAGGCAGAATAAAAATCGGATCTAATAAAATATTTAAAAAACATCCGCTCATGGTACCAATACTTGCATGTAATGTACTTCCTTCCGAACGTACCATATATGCCAAAACCACATTTAAAATAGCCGGCATTGCCCCAAATGCAACTGTCCACTTTAAATATTCTGCCGTAGCAGCCGCTGTCTGTGCATCTGTTCCCAGTAAAACCAGCAGAGGCTCTTTTACCAAAAGATAAAACATCGAAAATAAAAAACTGCAAAAAACGGTGCAATAAAAGCCAAACGCTGAAACTTGGCGAGCCATCTGATACCTCTTCTGTCCAAGTGCACGGCTCATTAAACTAGAACTGCCCACCCCAAACAGATTATTAATCGCATTAAATGCCAATAAAATAGGAGCCGCTAATGTTACAGCCGCATTTTGTATGGAATTATTTAACATACCGACAAAATAAGTATCCGCCAAATTATAAATTACCATTACCAAGGAACTAATTACCGTTGGAATTGCCATAGACATTACTGCTTTTGGTATCGTTGATTGTTCAAATAAATACAATTTCTTTTCATCTTCCATATTAAACTGCCCTTTCTTCTGAATAAAATGATCTTCACAACCCTTCCACCTTATCCCACTGTCTTTTATTATACCGAAATTTTCACTATATTACAACACGATTCTTACTAAAAGAAATTGCGTAACGTTACTTTCAAAATTTATCAATCAAATTAAAGAAGAATCCCAAAAAGGACGCCAGAGTGCATTAGGAGGTCGCTGTTCCGCTCTCCGAAAAGCAGAAGCTCTAAGACTTCTGCATCTAGGTACATCCAGCCGGACGGACCGGGGTGCAATTCGCCCGTACAGCGGGCTAAACACACCC
>CAJUEI010000248.1 GCA_910585255.1 uncultured Lachnospiraceae bacterium | reverse complement strand
GGGAGAAGCCGGAATATGATGTATGATGGAGAACCATATTATGAGCAGATCCAGCAGGCAAAGGCAGCGGTACGAATTCCGGTTATTGCAAATGGGGGGATTCGATCGGTAGAGGATGCGGAAAAAATGATGGAGGAAACTGGGGCGGATGGGGTGATGATTGCACGGTATGCATTGGAGAATCCTTATATTTTTAGTGAGCTTGCAGGGATACCTGTGAAAAAGAGCCGGCTGACTCTTTTGCAGGAACAATTGGAATTGTGTCAGCGTTATTATGATGAAAGTTTTACACTTACTTATATGAAGAAGATTACGGCTTATTTTATGAAAAAGCGGATTGGGACGAAGAAGTATAAGATGGAATTATTTCGATGCGGGAATTGCGAGGAACTTTCTTTTTTGCTGGAAAAGATTTTTGGAAGGGAAGAAAGGGAGGATGTGAAATGAAAAGTAGGGGTTCCGTACCGGATGCGGGAGAGGGATTTGTTTTGAGATCCGGTTCGGAACGGAAGGGGGATTTTAAATATTTGATATTTGGTTTATGTAAAATTGATTTGTTATGCGATTTGAGTCAGTCTTTGTTTGATTTCTCTTATTTCGTCTTCTAGATAAGTCATACGGATTAATAAGATTTCTTTTTCGTTTTCTATTTTTAGTGCTTCGTCAAGTTTTCTGGTTAAATCGAGGTGTCCCTCTGCTACAATTTTGATATTTTTAATAATGACATTTTCTAAGTGCACTTTTATATTGGTAATGTCATTTTTAATAGGGATTAGTTTTTGTTCTATTGTATTTGAGAGTTCCGTATGCATGGTTTGTAGTTTGGTGTCGAATCGTTCAGAGAGTTTTGTACTCATGGTTTGTAGTTTGGTATCGAACCGTTCAGAGAGTTCTGTACTCATGGTTTGCAGTTTGGTGTCGAATCGTTCAGAGAGTTCTGTACTCATGGTTTGTAGTTTGGTATCGAACTGTTCAGAGAGTTCTGTACTCATGGTTTGTAGTTTGGTATCGAACCGCTTAGAGAGTTCTGTACTCATGGTTTGCAGTTTGGTGTCGAATCGTTCAGAGAGTTCTGTACTCATGGTTTGTAGTTTGGTATCGAACCGCTCAGAGAGTTTTGTACTCATGATTTGTAGTTTGGTGTCGAATTGTTCACTCATGGTTTGCAGTTTAGTATCGAATTGCTCACTTATGGTTTGTAGCTTAGTATCGAATTGTTTACTCATGGTTTGTAGTTTGGTATCAAATTTATCTGATAGTTCGGAACTCGTTATTTGCAGCTTTTGTTCTATAATGTTTGATATGGCAGTTATTAGTTCATCGTTATTCATTTTGTGATTCCTCCGTTTCTTGTGATTTAAGAAAAGTATAGCATATAATAAATACAAAGTCTACTTAAATTTTTAGGAATGTTTTGGGGAGGACGCCAGAGAGCGGTATGGCGGCGATATGACTTCGGAAGAAAGTAAGAAGTTCTAAAACTTCTGAATTGATAGGTATCCAACCGGACGGATCGGGGTGCAATTCGCCCGTGCAGCGGGCTAAACACACCCCTTTTTTTTGTCATCAAAAGATGACAAAAAATCCTAGATATTCGACAGAAGTTTAAGAACTTCTAACTTTCTTCCGAAGTCATATCGCCGCCATACCGCTCTCTGGCTGTTTTTTCCATAATTTATTTATAGTGGTATTTTTTCTTAGTGGTGAAGTTTTTTGGTTTGTAAAGGGAATAAGGAATTCTTAAAATATAAGAAAAGGAATGTTGTTTTTATATTGGAGATAGTTGGGGTTGATTTTTTGTCGGCTTGTGTTTTGGTTTGGTTGTGGGAATTTGGATTTTGTTGATATAATTATTTTTATTTAACCTCATCAAGGAAGTCCCCCGCTTCTAAGCCGCTAAAGCGAAAGCGATGGGTTGGGACTTCCTTATATCCGATTTGACTAATTTTATTTAAGAATAAGACGGTTATGACATAGAAGTGTCCGTTTATAACAATAATAAAATTTTGGTAGTATTTGTGCCGATATAATTTTGTAAAGGCGGGTGGTTAAGGTGCTGTCGATCGCAGTGTGTGATGATGAAATTGTGGAGTGTTGCAGAATAGCGGGAAAGATTAAGGTTATTTTGAAAGAGATGGGGATACCTTGTATGATACAGCAGTTTTGCAGCGGGTGGGAGTTGATACAGTCTGCCAATAATTTTGATATTATTTTTCTTGATATTATTATGCGGGATTTAGATGGAATGAAAACGGCAGAGATTTTTCGTAAAAATGCATTTGATAAGATACTTGTTTTTATATCTTCTAGCAGAGAATATGTATTTGATGCTTATGATGTGGAGGCTTTTCAATATTTGCTGAAGCCGATTGAGGAAAAAAAGCTGAGAAACGTGCTGCAGAGAGCTGTGCTTAAAACGGAGCAGGGATGTCAGGAATTTTTGATTGTCAGTAAGGAAAGACAAAAGCAGAAGTTGTTTTTAGATGATATTTATTATTTTGAGATAAAGGGAAGAAGAGTTGAGGTTCATGGAACAGATGGAATTTTTACTTATTATGAGCAGATTGGGATTTTAGAAAATCATTTGCAGAAAAAAGGATTTTTTCGATGTCATAAAAGTTATTTGATAAATTTAAAGTATGTTTCTGTCTATAATAGGCAGGAGGTTATTTTAGATAATGGAGAGAAGATTGTGATTGCAAAGAGACGATATGAAGAATTTTGCAGAGAAATTTTAGATTATATGAGAAAAAACGGAGGAATTATATGATACAGAGTTTGGCGGTTGCCTTGATGGTGCTGGGATTCTGCTTAGGATATATAGGTGTAATTTATATGTTTTGCAAAAAATATTTAGATATTACACGGACAAATGAAAAAATATTTGTAGTTTCTCTTTTTGTTGGAAAGATAGGTTTTTATACTTTGTGTCGATATGGTTTTATTTCTAATATTATTTTTGTTGTATGGGAGCACTTGTTTTTTGTGGGGTTGATGGTGGCTGTATTTCGGGAGGAGATAGAAAAGAAATTATTGGCGGCTTCTATGCTGATTGCGGCAACGACATTGACGGAGAATTTTTTTATAGCGTGTTTTTCTGGTTTGATGCTGTGGTTTCTTCATATGGTAAAGAGGGTTTCGAATCCTGTTTTGAGTACATGGCAGAGTGATGGTATTGTCTGTATTAGCTGGGGAATTGTGATATTGGCAGTGTATTGGCTGACAAGGTGTTCGGAGTCTGTCTTTGAATGTAAAACAAAGAAATGGTATATGATGTCGGCTCTTCCGCTGTTTGCGGTTACGGCAGTGGTTGATGTGGCAAATTGGGGAGCGAGTTATGGGATTTTGGTTAGGAGCGGGGGAAATATGGGACTATATTATGATCAGATTTTTAGTTATGCGGAATTTTGTATTTTAACAGTTTTGTCTGCATTTGCGGCAGGATTTTATATTTTTGGAATGAATAAGATTGATTTGGAACAGAAAAAAAGTGATCAGTATCATTTACAGATTATGGCATATAAAATGTTGGAAGAACAATATTGTCAGGCAGAACGTTTACGGCATGATTTAAAGAATCATTTCATTGCATTGGCGGGGCTATTGGAGAAAAAAGAGTGGGAAAAGATGGGATGTTATCTAAAGGAAATGGAGAATAGTGCCGGTTTGGGAATTTCTGAGGAGATGACAGGGAACAGGGTGGTAGATGTATTGATTTGTCAAAAGAGAAAATTGGCGGAGCAGAGAAATATTGCTTGGGAATGTGAAGTACAGATACCGAAAGAATGTGGGATTCATGAATTTGATTTGTGTGTGTTGTTTGGAAATATTTTGGATAATGCGGTGGAGGCTTGTGAAAGACGGAAGGATTGTAGACAGCATCCGTTTATTGTTATTCAATCTGGAATGGTGAAAAAATGTTTTTTGTTAGAAGTAAGAAATAGTGCTGGGAGAATAGGGAATTGCAGTAATTATACTAAGGGAATGGGGGAATATAAGGGTAGGTTTCGGGATAAAGGAGAATTGATATCGCATGGGATTGGGTTGTTAAATGTGAAAGATGTAGTACGCAGGTATAATGGAGTGATGAATATAGAAATGCAGGAAGGGGTTTTTGTGATTTCTATTCTTATTCCGCTAAATCGTGCCGAACATGACATCAAACAGGTTATTTGAAACAGGAAGTTAATGGGGGATAGCTTAGATGTCGAAAAAAGAGGTGAAAGCAAAGTATTCTGCTTTCACCTATCAAGGAAGTCCCCGTTTCTAAGCTGTGAAGGCGAAAGCGGTGGGTTGGGGGACTTCCTTGTGTCAGGTGGGGTATAAACCCTATCTGATAAGCGGCGATAGCAGCATAGGATTATGAGGAAGGAGCGGATTCCGTGACTAAAAATGATGGGAGGCTAGGATAGAAGATGAATGGAAAAACAATGGAAGGACTGGTAGGGGCAAGAACAAATATGAATTTATTAAATACTCCGTTTCGGGTTTTTAAGGAGGCAAGACGAAAAGGTGATACGGAGACAATGAAAAGAGCGATGGGGTATGTCAATGAATTTTCGGATAAGACAGATGAGTATAAGGCGAAAGCCGATAAGGGAATGAAGGAAGAGGCAGAAGAGGCAAGGAAGAAGGCAAAGTTAGAATGTGAAAAAGCGATTCAAAAACGGAAGGAAGAACGGGAAGAACTAGAGAAGAGAACGGAAGAAAGCAGGGATAAAAATAAGGAGACGGATACGGTTTATGTCAGTGAGGAAGGAAAAGTATTGTTAAAAGAGAAGGATAGAACGGACGGTATGGATTTGGACAGCGAGGGGTCTGGAAAGGGAAAGGCTGATAGGGAGCCGGTTATCTATACAAAAACGGGAGAAATCTGTCAGTCGGAGCTGACGGAAGGGATTTCTGTTTCTGTATAGAGAAATAGTCAAATCGGATATTCGCAATCCGCTTCGCTACTTGCTCATAACCTCATCAA
>CAJUEI010000247.1 GCA_910585255.1 uncultured Lachnospiraceae bacterium | reverse complement strand
GGGGTTTGGGGGAGATTATCTCCCCCATAAAAAAGAAGAGAATATTTGGAACAGTAAAGTAATATGTGATTCAACGCTGATAGAAACAGAAGACGGAGAAGTGATGGTTTGGTATGGGGGAGGAAATATTGCCAGTCCAGATGAAAACTTGAATGGAAGAATTGGTATGTTTACTATTTCCTTTGATCAGGTTGCAGATGCAGCACAATTTGATGTAAATGATAATTGGAAAAATTCTTTGATTAGTAGTATGGATTTTTTAAAGGGAAGTTATGAGATAGAGGGAGGAGAATCCAATCGATATGCTTGGTGTTCAGACACAGTATCGATTGTGCTGAAACAGGAAAAGGATACAGAAAAAGTGATAATAGACGGTTATCTGCCAATGGATTTACATCAAAAAACTGGAAAAGATGAGGTGAAATTATCTTTTTATTTAAATGGGGAGTTGATACAAGAAAAGATATTTTATGAATCAGGATTATTTGAGATTGAATTAAAAAAATCAGAACAAGTAAAAAAAGAAGAATATTTAGAATTACAGATAAGGGCATCTTCTTGCGTAAATCCTCAGAAAGAGAAAATTTCTGAAGATCAGAGAGAGCTGAGTTGGAGGATAGAGAAGATCTGGCAGAAGTAAAAGATAATAATTAAGAGGAAAATAAAATGTATAAGTTATGTAGGGATTATGTAAAAAAGAATATATTATTTATTTTGATGATAATAATTTGTTTTGTATTAGGAGTTATTTATGTCAATCAAAGTGCAAGAGATATTGTATTTATGGATTTTTGGCGTAACGGAAAACAGCTTATTCCAGCAGTAATGGAGAAAAAATGTACATTTCAGACATTTTGGAGTGCAACAGGAGGACAACGGAATTTTTTGCAAATGTTTCTTTTGGCATTAAATATCCGATTTTTAAAATTAAATTGTATGTGGGAAGTATATGGAGGAATATGCGTTTTAATATTGTCAATTATTTTAGTATATATTGTATGGGGAAAAATGATTGATAATATTGAAATAGAACAGAAGAATATAATAAAACAGATTTTATTTCTGCCGGTTATATTTTCTATAACTAATTTAAATCAATGGGAAATATTATCGCTTCAATTTTCTTTTGCATTTATGCTTAGGATATTTTCTTTTTTATTGATATTTGCTGTATTAAATCAAGGATTAAAAAAGAATATTTATTCTCCAAAGTTATTTGGGAAAATTGGCGTTTTTGCAGGACTTGTTATTTGCTTTTTAAGTCAGTTATATTTTCCGGCAATGCTTTTTTCCGTAGTAACAATATTTCTATTAAGAATGTTCGGGGGGGTATCAGCAGATAAGATAAAAGAATTTTTTTGCTTTTTTATTCCATGTATAGTAGCGGTATTTTATTATTTTTATAACATTGAAACATCTAGTATAACAGGAGGAATAGTATCGTTATGGGATACATTAAAAAGCGGAGAATTTTTTATGGGATTGTTATATATGTTAGTTGGAAGTATGATACCGCAGACTACAATAGAAAAAATGAATATGCCTCAAATAACAGAAATAGGATTTGTATTATTGGGAATTGTAGTTATTGCAATAGTATTATATTTTGTTCTAAGAATATATGAATATTCTTATTTTCCACTTATATTAATAATGTATGGCTTAATTAGTATACCAATTATTATATATGGACGAGTTAATACATTTAGTTTATATTATCTTACTTCATCACGTTATGTCTGCGAAACAACATTAATATGGGTCGGCTGTACGTTGATTTTTGCATTTACAATTATAAATAATTCGAAATGGATTTTAAAAATAATAACAGGTGTATTAATAACTGTAATAACAATAATAATTTTTAGTACAGATTTAAAAGAATTTCGTATTGCACCATATAGAGGGTTTTATAAAGAAGAATTATTGTCAACGTTAAAAGAATTTGATGAAAGTGAAATAGATGATGATACACTTTCACTATTTCAAGCACCAGTAGATATAGTAAGAGAAGTGATTATTTTAATGAAGAAATATCATTTAAATGTATATAAATAAAATGAAAATAAATATAAGCAGATTAATTCTTTTATTTTAAGATTTGAGGTATGAGATTAAAGAAATAAATAAAAGGAGTATGCTTAAAATGGAACGAAAAAGGGTAAAGGATTTAGTATCTATAATAATAATGGTAACAGTGGCTACATATTATATATTTTGTACTAAAAGTAGTTCTGAATTAAACGGAGATTTAGGAGATGGTGCATTTTCTATAATTTATGCTATATCTAATATAATAAAATCAGGTGAGATACCATTATGGTTATCTAATATTTGGGGAGGTATACCAGCAGTAGGAAGTACTTTAACACAAGCATTATATCCAGTAAATTGGTTAGGGTTTTGGATTTTTGGAAAAGATATGTCATATTGGTTTATAGCGTTTGATTTTATTTTTCATATATCAATATTATGTATAGGATTATATATCTTTTTAAAGATTAATTTATATGAGTGGTATATTGCATTATTAAGTACACTACTAACCGTATTTTGTGGGGCTGTTTTATGGCAGAGAGAATGGATATATTTATTTATGGGATTTGTTTGGCTTCCTTTTATGGTGGATTGTGTTATTTTATTTGAAAGAGAAAATGGAAAGAAAAAATGGATATATATTATCTTAGGAAGTATAAGTATGGGAATGTCGGGTCTGGCAAATCAAGGACAGACATTATTAATTAATATTTTGATTGTTTGCTGGTTATATTTATGTTATGTCATAAAACATATAGATAGTTGGACATATATTTGGAAACTTACATATAAGATGTTGCTATTCGGAATAATAGGAATTTGTATTTGTGCACCTTCGTTACTTCCAGCGATTGAATATACAAAAAATGCAAGCAGATATATACCAGATATAGAATCTGGATGGGTGAATGGAATGGAAGTAATGCCACTGGAGATTTTTGTTAAGCATGTAACATCGATTGGAGATGTTGGAAGTATTTTGCAGTTACCGTCAAAATATGTTGGAGAAGGTTATAGATTTGGAAATGTTCCATTTTTAGTATCATTTTTTGGTTGTATCGGTTTTTTTAGGAAAACAAATTGGGATAGTATAAAAATCTTTATAAGAGGATTATTTATATTCTTATTATGTTATTGTACAGGATTGATATTCCCTTATTTGTTTTATTATATTCCTTATTACAATGCAATTAGAGAACCGTTTTTATATCAGCCGTATATGGTATTAGTGTTTGTATTTTATGTAGGGGAAGGAATAAAAAGTAGAGAATTAGTTAAGAAAAGTACAATTAAAGCGGAGTTTTTTATGCCGGTAATTATGTGTGGATTATTATTAGTTATAATAATGGCGAATATTTTACCTTGTTATTATAATGAAAAGGTTATATTGCTTGAATGTATATTATTTATAATATTGATGTTGATTACAGTTAATATAAAATATAAAAAAAGAATATTACAAATATTAATTTTTAATTTTATTATTATAGAAATACTGCTGCAATTACATATTTCTTTCTCAAACTTGCAAAATTTGTATACATATAAGGAAGCAAATAATAAAATTCAACAAGTAATACAGAATACAAAAGAACTAGCATTTATGCAGGAGTCAAAAGAGGAACATAGCAGACATTATAATTTTGGGACAAATGCTTATCCATCTAATACATCATGTTTGATTGATACATATGATGCATTTGGATATTTTAATCCAGTGCCACGAAGCAATAGACTTGCAAATCAGATGTCTTGGCAGCAGCAAGCGGTAGCTAGAAATATTAAGTATTGGCATACATTGGCGGATAGTTCTTCTTGGTTTTATGAGTTTATGGCATCACTAGGATATGAATATAAAGGAGAAGTGGAGGGATTTCCTACGTTAGATGCAGCAAATACAGAAAAAACCACGTTATGGGTAGCAGAGACATTAGGTACTGCTTGGATGGTATATGATGTAATTATGACAAATAAAATGGAGGATAAAACAGACGAAGAGATACTTTATGATTTAGAGTATATAGGAATGGATATCAAAAATAAAGCATATGTAAATGGTTTAGAAAAATGGGAAACAGTACCTGGAGAAAATTCGATTTATCATATTAATTTATTAGAATATAACAATAATAATTTTAAATTAGATGTTACTACGAATCAAGATGGAATTCTTGTTACTTCAGAAACTTGGTATCCGGGTTGGAATGTCTTTATTGACGGAAAAAAACAAGATATTTTGCAAGTAAATTATTGTTTTAAAGGAGTTATGGTTTCAGAAGGGACACATATTATTGAATTTAAATATGAGCCAATTTCATTTTTTGTTGGAGTTTGTTTATGTGCAGGGGCTATTATAATTTGTTTTATAATTGGATTTTATAATATTATAATTAAAAAATAAAGATAGTTTGGTTATAGAAAAGGAGTGATAAAGCTGAAAAAAACGATAGATAAGTTTATTTTATTAATAAAATTTTCGTTAGTAGGAATTGTTAATACAATGAGTTCTCTTATTATTTATTATATATTATTATATTTTAACGTGCACTATAATATTGCTATTATTTTAGGTTATATAGGAAGTTCTATAATTGGATATTTTTTAAATAGAATATGGGTATTTCAAGCAAGAAAAAATTCTTTTAGCAGTAGCTTAGTAAAATATTATATTGTTTATATTTCTGCTTTATTATTAAATTTGATCTGTATGCACTTATGGATTGAAATATTAAGTATAAGTAATAAATTAGCACCGCTTCTGACGTTATGTATTACAATACCATATAATTTTTTATTAAGTAAGTTATGGGTATTTAAAGAAAGTGGAGAAAATAAAAATGAAAAAAGAGGTATTTAACCTCATCAAGGAAGTCCCCCGCTTTTAAACCGCCAAGGCGAAAGCGGTGGGTTGGGACTTCCTTGTTTCAGTGGGAGTGCAGACTCCCACTGAAAAGCTGCGATAGCAGCTATGAG
>CAJUEI010000246.1 GCA_910585255.1 uncultured Lachnospiraceae bacterium | reverse complement strand
AAAAAGGCACGTGTTTAGCCTCCTGCAGAGGCGAATTGCGTGCCGGTCCGTCCGGCTGGATGTACTTAGATTCAGAAGTCTTAGAGTTTCTTACTTTCTGGAGAGCGGAACATTTCTAACAGAACAAACTCTGGCGTCCTCTCCAGAACGACAATAAATTTATTCTTAAATAAAATTTATAGCTTGATTTTAATACTAATAAAAGTTACAATAAATATCAAATTTATAACAATCCATATTATAATAATCAATAACAGAATGTGAGGATAAGATGAAGTTATTATTTATATCGCTTGGATGTGACAAAAATCTGGTAGACAGCGAAATGATGCTTGGTCTTTTAAATCAAGCAGGCTATACTATTACCGATAATGAACAGGAAGCAGAAGTAATTATCGTTAATACCTGCAGTTTTATTCAAGATGCAAAAGAAGAAAGTATCCAAACTTTATTAGAAATGGGACAGTTAAAGGAAAATGGCGTGTGCAAAGTTTTAATTGCAGCAGGCTGTCTGGCACAGCGGTATCATCAGGAGATTGCAGAAGAGATTCCAGAAGTAGATGGAATTGTTGGAACTGCTTCCTATGATGCAGTTGTTTCCGTTGTAGAAGCAGCATTAAGAAAAGAAAGAAAAGAAGCATTAGAGCCAATAGATCGGCTTCCTGTTATCGTACCGGGACGCCTTCTCACAACCGGAGGCTGGTATGCCTATTTAAAGATTGCAGAGGGGTGCGATAAGCATTGTACGTATTGTATTATTCCTAAAATTCGAGGGAAATACCGCAGTATTCCTATGGAGGATTTGCTGCTGCAGGCAGAAGAATTAGCAAAACAGGGAGTAAAAGAACTGATTTTAGTAGCACAGGAAACTACTATTTACGGACAGGATCTTTACGGAAAGAAAATGCTTCCCGCTTTACTGCAGAAATTGGCAGCGGTTTCGGGAATTGTTTGGATACGAATTCTCTATTGTTATCCAGAAGAAATTACAGATGAATTAATAGAGGTGATTCAAACCGAGAAAAAAATCTGCCATTACTTAGATATTCCGATTCAGCATGCCAGTGATTCGGTACTGCAGCAAATGGGCAGGAAAACGAATCAAAAGCAGTTGATTCAGATGATAGAAAAACTTCGGCAGAGAATACCCGATATTGTACTTCGAACCACGCTGATTGCCGGATTTCCGGGAGAAACACAACAGCAGCATGAAGAAGTAATGGCATTTGTCGATAAAATGGAATTTGAACGTCTGGGCGTATTTGCTTATTCTGCAGAAGAAGATACTGCAGCGGCACATTTGCCTAATCCGGTTGCAGAAGAAGTAAAAGAACGTTGGCGGGATGAGATTATGGAACTGCAGCAGGAGATTGCATTTGAACGGGCACAAGATCAGGTGGGAAGGCAGCTTACGGTTTTGATTGAAGGAAAATTAACGGAAGAAAATGCTTATATTGGACGTTCTTATATGGATGCACCTAATGTAGACGGTTATGTATTTGTAACTACGGATGAGGAACTGCTTTCCGGTGACTTTGTACAAGTGCGGATTACAGGGGCAGCAGAATATGATTTGATAGGAGAGATAGATCATGAATTTACCTAATAAACTTACGATACTTCGAGTAATAATGATTCCGTTTTTTGTATTGTTTTTGCTTTCGGGAATTGGAGGAGAGGCAGGAAAGTGGATTGCATTAGTATTATTTGTAGTTGCCAGTCTAACGGATCTGCTGGACGGAAAAATTGCCAGAAAGTATAATTTGGTTACAAATTTTGGAAAATTTATGGATCCATTGGCAGATAAACTCTTAGTTTGTTCTGCTTTGATCTGTTTTGTGGAACTGGGACGGCTGCCGGCATGGATGGTTATTATTATTATCAGCAGAGAGTTTATTATCAGTGGTTTTCGATTGATTGCAGCGGATAACGGGATTGTAATTGCGGCCAGCTATTGGGGAAAATTTAAGACGACTTTTCAGATGGTTATGATTGTATTGCTGATTGCAGATCTGCCGGGAAAAGGAATGTTTTATCTGACACAGGCAGTTATTTGGATTGCACTTGGACTGACCGTGATTTCTTTATTGGATTATCTGGTAAAGAATCGAAATGTGATGTCGGATGGAGTAAAATAAAGAGGAAAAAGGGCAGATTTGTATCAAGGTGATACAGACTGTTCTTTTTTAGAATAAGGTTGCAATAGGATTTAGAGAGAAAGGAAGGGAATTGTTATGGTAGCAGAATTGGTTTTTGTAGGGACAGAGATTTTATTGGGGAATATTGTTAATACAAATGGGGCTTTTTTAGCGGAGAAATGTGCAGAACTGGGATTGTCCTGCTATTATCAGACCGTTGTAGGAGATAATAAAGAGCGGATGGAGGAAACCTTTCAACAGGCACTTTCCCGATCCGATTTGGTTATTGTCTGCGGAGGACTTGGACCAACACCGGATGATTTAACAAAGGAAACAGCCGCTCAGGTAATGGAAATGGCATTAGAAGAAGATCCGCATACCAAAGAGCGAATTGCAGAATATTTTCGAAACAGTCAGTGGAACGTGATACCAGAGAATAACTGGAAGCAGGTATTGGTTCCAAAGGGAGCCTTGGTATTAGATAATGCAAACGGAACGGCTCCAGGACTGGTAATGGAGAAACAGGGGAAACGTATGATTTTGCTTCCCGGACCTCCTAATGAAATGATTCCTCTTTTTACCGAACAGGTTATGCCTTACCTGGGGAAGAAGCAGCCGGAAGTCATCTATTCTAAAATGGTAAAGCTGGCGGGAATCGGAGAAAGTCAGGTGGCAGACCAGCTTCAGGATTTAATCGAGAAGCAGACCAATCCAACTTTAGCTACCTATGCGAAAACCGGGGAAGTACATCTTCGGGTTACGGCAAAGGCAGAAAATAAAAAAGAAGCGAAAAGGTTATTAAAACCTGTGGTAAAGGAGATTAAAAGACGGTTTCAGGATGCCGTTTATACAACAAAGGAAGAGGTAACATTGGAAGATGCTGTTGTAAAGCTGCTTCGAAAGAAAAAATGGACCGTGACAACGGCAGAATCTTGTACAGGGGGACTTTTAGCTGGCAGGCTGATTAACGCAGCGGGGGCTTCTAAGGTATTTCGTCAGGGTTATATTACGTATTCGAATAAAGCGAAGCGAAACCTGCTTGGAGTAGAGAAAGCGACTTTAGAGCAGTATACGGCAGTAAGCGATCAAGTGGCGTGTGAGATGGCAGTAGGAGGGGCTAAGGCAGCAGGAGCGGATATTTGTGTTGCTGTAACAGGACTGGCAGGACCAGACGGGGGAACGGAACGTACTCCTGTAGGAACGGTTTATATTGGATGCTGTCTGCATGGAGCGGTAAAAGTAGAACACTATCAATTTAAAGGAAACCGACAGAAGATACGGGACTATGCTGTAGTACGGGCATTAAATCTGCTTCGGTTATGTCTGTTGGAAGAATAGATAGTAACGAATAGAAACAAGCTGACATTGACTTTTTATTTTACTTATGCTATATCTTTTCTGAGTTTCATGTATTTAGAATGTTGATAGTATTCTTTATTATAAAGAAATATTATAATAAAAAAAGAAAAGTTGTAATAAAAAGTAAGAATAGAAAGAGTGATGATAAAAAAGTGGGGATAGAGAAAGAGATGACAGAGATTTCTGGAAAATTTTATAAGGAAGCGACTTCCGGTCTTCTGTCTGTTCAGGAAGCAGTTGATTTTTTAGAGAAAGAAGCGAAAATTCGTACTTTAAGAGAAAAATTAGAAAAGTTTTCGTATGGGAAAGAGTTAAGGACAACATTAGTAAATGGACTGGTGCAGAATCATCCTGATTTAAGTAAAGATTCGATAGAGAGACGAGTAAGAGGGTGGCTGAACAATCAAAAAAATGAATCGGTTAGAAAAAAAGATGCAATTGAAATTTGTTTTCTTTTGGAGTTATCGGTGGAAGACGCAGACGCATTAGTCGCTTTGATTTCAGAGGAACGGCTGCACTGGAGGAGTCCAAGTGAGATTGCCTATATTTTTGCGTTAAAGCAGGGAATGACTTATTTAGAGGCACAGAAGCTGAATCAACGGATAGAAAAGATTCTTTCAGAGGGAACCGAGTTAAAGACGATTGAAGAGAACCAGTTTACTCCTATTGTACAGTCGAAGATAGAGGCACTTGATACAGAGAAGGAATTGCTTCAATATCTAAAGCGTGAAACACTGCGGTTTGGAAAATATCACAATAATGCGTATCAACTTTTTATGGATATGATAACCATATTGGAGCATCCTGAATTAAGTGAAGAGGAGGAAAGGGCAGAAGTATTTCAAAGAGAAAAGCTGACAATCCGGGATATTTTAAAAGAATATCTATATGCAGGAAATGTACTTTATGCTAAGGAAGCGGTTCGTGCTGTAAAGAAGGATTTAAAAGAGCAGTCTCTTTCAAAAGAAGAACAATTTATGTTTACTGTGATTCAGGAAAAGGTAAGCAGCAGTTGGCCGGATGAGACAACACTTTCCAAGATGAAATCCAGAAAGGCAGATGTAACAAGAAAAGTATTGATTTTATTATTTCTTGCAACGGATTCCGGGCTGGAAGCAGAAGAGGGGGAAGACGAGCCTTCTAGAGAGGAAGTATTTGCAGATCTGTATCAGCGGCTAAATGATATGCTGCTTCAATGTGGATTTTCGGCATTAGATCCCCGCTCCCCCTTTGACTGGCTGATTTTATATTGTATCTGTGCAGAGGATATATTTGATGTAGAGATTCGGATGAAAGAAGTTTTTAAGGAGATGTTTGGTGAAAAGCAATAAAGGGAAAGAGCGGAAACAAAATTCAAATTCTTTCTTCCATGTATGCTAAAATTTCGATGAAGACTAGAAAAATAGCCAATACAAAGAAATGGAGAAAAGAATGGATTATAGAAAAATTTTAGAATCAGGGACAGAGCTTTCTTTTCCGGGTATGGTATGTACGATTGATTCCTTTATAGGAAAGGGTTCCAATGCGATGGTCTATTTAGGTTCTTATCCAGATGAGCAGGCAAAGCAGTTAAGA
>CAJUEI010000245.1 GCA_910585255.1 uncultured Lachnospiraceae bacterium | reverse complement strand
GTCTTACCATTCCTCCGGCAAATGATTTTTCCAATACAGTCCCCGAAAGACTATTTTCTGTTTTTTCTTTAGAAAATTCCACCACTTCACTGCGTACTGCAAGCACAATTTTCCCTTTCTCTTTTGGCATCCCCGTCTTAGAAAGCCTTAACGATACCGGTTCTCCTGCTAACTCTGCGATTAGATAATCTTGTTCTACTCTATGAATCTGCCCCTTTAAAATATTCGCATTTCCTACAAACTGTGCAATATAACTGGTCTTTGGATGATTATAAATTTCATCCGGCGTTCCCACCTGTTCCAATCTGCCATTTCGCATAACGGCAATCTTACTAGACATATTGATTGCCTCTTCCTGATCGTGAGTAATATAGATAAATGTAATTCCCAACTGTCTTTGCAGTTTCTTTAATTCTAACTGCATCTGTCTTCGAAGCTGCAAATCTAATGCCCCAAGCGGCTCATCTAATAAAAGTACCTGAGGATTATTAACAATCGCTCTGGCTATTGCTACCCGCTGCTTTTGTCCCCCGGAAAGTTCTGACGACATTCTCTTTTCATAGCCGCTTAACTGAATCATTGCCAGTGCATCCGTGACCTTTTTTTGTATTTCCTTTTTACTTAATTTTTTTACCTTAAGCCCATATGCAATATTTTCAAATACATTCATATGCGGAAACAAAGCATAATTTTGAAACACCGTATTGACATTGCGTCTTTCCGGTGCCAGCTGATTGACACAGACCCCATTCAGCCATATCTCTCCAGCATCTGGTGTCTCTAATCCTGCAATTATCCGCAGCGTTGTAGTCTTTCCGCAGCCGGAAGAACCTAAAATTGTAATAAATTCTCCCTTTTCTGCCTTTAAATTTATTCCTTTTAAGACAGAAACCATTCCGAAGTTTTTTTCTATTTCCTTTAATTCTAATACAATTTCTCCCATCCCTGTTCTTTCACCAGTCTTTCTTTTTTACCTCAGACGAGTTCCCTCATATCTGCAAAATGTCTTTAAGCAATTCTCTAATGTCCGAATCCGATCTTCCAATTCTCCCTCCTCAATCACGATATCCAAAGCAAACGAAATATCATTTAACATTCTATCATCGATATATTTCTTTCTGTCCCGAAGATATTCCAGCTTTTCTGCATAACTGTCACAATCTAAAAATTCCAGCAATACCTGCGTTCTGTCCGGTGAAACTTCCTTTGCCTGTAGGGTCTGTTTTTCTGATACCGCCTCTTTTAATACTGCTGTCTCTTTTTTCTCTGCTGCTTTATTTTTATAAAAAACAGAATCTCCTGCCTTTTCCGGTTCTGATTCCGATTCCAAACTGCACGGTTCCATTTCACTTATAAATAAAGAAAGCGGCTTCGCATAAACAGGAAACGTTCCGTACAATGCCTGATATATTACCAGTTCTTCTTGTGTCTCACTGTGTATGGCAACCGCAACTACCTGATAGCGTCTCTGTTTCTCTTTTCTGCACTGGTAATGCTCACCTGGCAAAAGTCTTTTTTCTCCCATAGCTTCTATCCCCTTCCAAAGTTATCGCCAGACAAATTGTCTAGCGATCCTCCATTTTCTGATATTCTTGTCTCTCCTGTACGGCACGGTAAGCCGGACGAATAATCTTACCTGCATTAATTAATTCTTCTACTCGATGTGCACCCCAGCCTGCCATACGGGCAATTGCAAAAATCGGAGTATAGAGCTGAAGCGGCAAATCTAACATACTATAGACAAATCCGCTGTAAAAGTCAATATTGGCACTGACTCCTTTATAAATCTTTCTTCGCTCCCCAATTACTTTTGGTGCCAGCCGCTCTACTGCAGAATAGAGACGAAATTCATCTTCTTTTCCCTTTTCAATAGAAAGGCTCTCTACAAAGCGTTTAAAAATATTTGCCCTTGGATCGGAAATCGAATAAACCGCATGCCCCATTCCATAGATTAAACCTGCTTTGTCAAATGCTTCTTTTGACAGCAATGCATGTAAATAAGCAGTAATCTGATCTTCATCTTCCCAATCTGTTACTACCTGCTTCATATCTTCAAACATCCGCACTACCTTAATATTGGCTCCGCCATGTTTCGGTCCTTTTAAGGAACCAAGAGACGCCGCTATGGTAGAATACGTATCTGTTCCAGAAGAAGATACTACATGAGTAGTAAATGTCGAGTTATTTCCTCCGCCATGTTCTGCATGAAGAACCAGTGCTACATCCAAAATTTTTGCTTCTAATGCAGTATATTTCCCATCCGGTCGAAGCAGACGCAAGATATTCTCTGCAGTAGACAGTGTTGGGTCCGGTGTGTGGATAATCAGGCTGTTTCCCTCTAGATAATGATTATATGCCTGATAGCCATATACTGACATTAACGGAAAGGAAGCTGTTAGCTGAATACACTGACGAATCACATTTGGAATCGAAATATCATCTGCTGTCTCATCATAAGAATAAAGTGTCAGCACACTTCGAGCAAGCGTATTCATCATATCCGCACTTGGTGCTTTTAAAATCACATCTCTTACAAAATTCGTTGGAAGTGTCCGATATTCCCCTAAAAGTTCCTGAAATTCTTTCAGTTCCTTTTTATTCGGCAATTCCCCAAACATCAGCAGATATGCCACTTCTTCAAATCCAAACCGCTTTTCTTTAATAAATCCGTCTACAATCTGCTCTATATCATAACCACGATAATAAAGTTTTCCATCGCAAGGAATCATCTCATCATCTTCCAATACATAGGACTGAATCTCGGAAATCTCTGTCAATCCAGCGAGCACGCCCCGCCCGCTGATATCACGCAGACCTCTCTTTACATCATACTTTCCATACAAGGATGGATCTATAGAGCTGTTTTTTTGACATACTTCTGCCAATTCTAAAATCTTCGATGTCACCTGTGAATATGGATTCATGTCTGCACCCTCCTTTTCTTTCTTTTTAATTTGCTTCAACTGCTGCCTTATCTTTTTGCCCAATTTCTTTCTTTTTTTGCACTTGCCTTTTTTCTGTCTCAATGCTATACTTATGACAACAATCTGTACTTTTCTGCAAAAACCACACTTGCAGCCAAAAACAGCACCTTGACAATTACACAAAAAATGGACAAAAATCATGCCTTTACAGTATACGGTTTTTATTTTACCATAAATATGCCATTGAAACAAATAAACTTTCTATGAATTCTGTCTATTACCTAGAAATCATGGATTTTTTTTGTTCTTCTGTTATCATGCACCATAATAGAGCAAAAATTCATTTAAAAGGTGACAACATGAATAAAAAAACATTATTTTTATATCTATCTGCATTTTGTTTTGGTATTTTGCTTTTGTTCGTTATTAGTATTACACATAAGGGAGCTTTTTACCAGACCACCCTTTCTGCACCGGTTCTGCCGCTTACAGAATGGGAGGTGATCTCTTTTCCAGAAGAAAAAACCATTCAACTGACCCAGACTCTTCCAGAAAATCTGATTGGTATTGAATGGCTGGGGTTTTTTTCGATTCATCAAAATATTTTTGTCTATCTTGAAGATCAGTTAATTTATTCCTATGAAGCAAAACCAGAAGATATGCCATTTGGACAGACACCTGGGAATATCTGGAATTTTATTCCGATTTTAGAAGAATATTCTTCTTGCCCTATCCAAATCCGGCTTACTTCTCCTTATCAGGAATCCTATCGTGCTGTACCGGATTTCTATCTGGGCAATAAAATGGATGTACTGACTGCACTGACAGCCGATAATCTTCCCACTTTTATTGTTGCTATATTGACGATGTTTGTAGGTCTGTTTTATATGGGATATTGGATCTATATGAAGCGTTATCATACTAACGATACCCTGTTTTTTTTAGGGTTATCTTCTTTTAGTATTGCCGGATGGTCTTTAGTAGAACTTCCGATTACCACATTGGTATTACATAATAACATTGCACTTGCCTATGCACCTTATATCTTTATTATCGCAATGTTATTTCCTTTTGTCTGCTTTATCAGAAATTATTACCATAACCGCAGACATAAAATCTGGTCTGTTTTAGCAGCAGTCTGCTTGTTAGAGATGTTTCTCTGTCTGTTTTTACAAACAGCAAATCTGTTAGACTTTCGCCATATGTTGTCTGCTATGCTTTTTCTGATTGTATTATTTTTTCTTTTTATCTGTATCCTTACTATCCGAGAAAATCATCTATATGGCTTAAATGCAGGAATGAAGCTTACGGTATTTTGTCTGATTTTAGATTCCTGCGGGCTGCTGATTGATATTGCACGCTATTATATCTATAATGGAAAATCTACTTTCTTTTATGGGAATTTTCTATTTCTTATTACCATTATTATATTAGGTTTAGAGATTATTCATTATTCCCGTGAAAAAATACAAAAAAGTAAGAAGCTTATCCGTTTAGAACGCCTTGCTTACCATGATAAATTGACGGATCTTTACAATCGAACCGCATTTATAGACTATCTCAGTTTAGTCGATATTGCAAAAAGCGGAAATTTTATCTTTTCTATTGAACTCCACTTAAATTTAACCGGTTTTCACCAATATAACTATAGTGACTATGATAAGGAAATCTTAATCGCAAGTCAAATTTTGCAGGATGCATTTGCTGGAATTGGGACATGCTATCGCCTTGGGTATATGGAATTTTCTAGTATCCTTCAGGAGAGCACTTCTGCCGCCTGTGAGCAGGCAGTACAGATTATAAAGGCACAGTGTGATGCCTACAATCATACTCATTCAAATTCTCCCATTTTATTTTTTTTCGGCTATGCGGAATTTGATTCTATTTTGGATCACGATATTGATGATGTCAGAAGCCGGGCGGATTTTCTTCTCTGTCAGGATAAGGTTGCCTATCTGCAAAAGGTGATTCATGAATAATTTTTTATGCAGCAGTTGGTTTTAAATTGAACCGGACGCCAGAGTGGGAAAGCGATGCTTTTCTGCTGTTCCGCTCTCCAAAAAGTAAGAACATCTAATGCCTCTGAATTTAAGTATACCCAGCCGGACGGACCGGGGTGCAATTCGCCTCTGCAGGAGGCTAAACACACCCCTTTTTTTGTCATCAG
>CAJUEI010000244.1 GCA_910585255.1 uncultured Lachnospiraceae bacterium | reverse complement strand
CCTATCATGGCTATGAGGATATTTGGAAGATTCCGTTTATTATTGACAGTATATGTCCGCAGTATAAATTTTATCTTCGGCATTATGGTGGAAATTTAATTCCAACAGAATTTGTATTGCTGTGTAAATATGATGTTTGTAAATATGATGTTAAGAAATAAGAAAGAAGAAAGAAGAAAGTTTAGATTAAAGATAGTATAGATCGTATAAATAGTATAGACAAGCTGCTAAAAAAAGAAAAGACTGGAATTCCATAAAAATTTTATAGAACTTTTTTCTGAAAACAGTTGACAAGGGTTCGATTTATTCTTATAATAGCTTTAGAAATGTGCACGAGCACACAAAAAGGGCTAACTGATAGAGCGGCGGCAGAGAATAAAAGACAAAAACTGCAGCATAGAAAAAGGAGGATATAATAGAATGAAGAATATTCCAGAGGTAAAATTAGGAATTGTAGCAGTAAGCAGAAATTGTTTTCCAATGACCTTATCCGAGAGCAGAAGAATAAAGGTAGTGGAAAATTATAAAGAAAAGTACGGAGAAATTTATGAGTGTCCGACTGTTGTAGAGAATGAAATTCATATGAAAAAAGCTTTGGCAGAAGTAAAGGAAGCCGGATGCAATGCATTAGTAGTATATTTAGGGAACTTTGGACCGGAGACACCAGAGACCTTAATGGCAAAATATTTTGATGGACCGGTTATGTATATGGCAGCAGCAGAGGAGAGCGGAGATAACTTATTAGGGGGCAGAGGGGATGCCTATTGTGGGATGCTTAACTGCAGCTATAACTTAAAACTCCGTGGCTTACATGCTTATATTCCAGAATATCCGGTAGGAACTCCTGCAGAGTGTGCGGATATGATGAATGAATTTCTGCCGATTGCAAGAACTATAATCGGTTTAAATAATTTAAAGATAATCAGCTTTGGTCCACGTCCTCAGGACTTTATTGCATGTAATGCACCGATTAAGCAGTTATATAATGTAGGGGTAGAGATTGAAGAAAATTCGGAATTAGATTTATTTGAATCTTTTCATAATCATGCAGGAGACGAGAGAATCCCTGGTATTGTAAAAGAGATGGAAGAAGAACTTGGTGCTGGAAATAAAAAGCCGGAGATTCTTTCTAAGTTAGCTCAATATGAACTGACATTGTTAGATTGGGTAGAAGGACATAGAGGCTCAAGAGAATTTGTAGCGATTGCAGGAAAGTGCTGGCCGGCATTTCAGACACAATTTGGATTTGTTCCTTGCTATGTCAACAGCCGTTTAACCGCACAGGGAATTCCGGTATCCTGTGAAGTAGATATCTATGGTGCATTAAGTGAATTTATCGGAACTTGTGTCAGTCTGGATACGGTTACTTTACTGGATATTAACAATACTGTACCGGCTGATATGTTTGATGCAGAGATTAAGGGAAAGACGAATTATACACTGCGGGATACCTTTATGGGATTCCACTGTGGCAATACTGCCTCTGGGAAATTGGTTTCCTGCGAAATGAAATATCAGATGATTATGGCAAGAAGTCTTCCGGTAGAAGTGACAAATGGTACTTTGGAAGGAGATATTATTCCTGGAGATATCACATTCTTCCGTCTGCAAAGTACGGCTGATGCACAGCTTCGTGCCTATGTAGCAGAAGGAGAAGTATTAGATGTACGAACACGTTCCTTTGGTGCGATTGGAATATTTGCTATTCCTGAGATGGGTCGGTTCTATCGTCATGTGCTGGTAGAAAAGAATTATCCTCATCATGGAGCAGTGGCTTTCGGGCACTTTGGAAAGACTATTTTTGAAGTATTTAAGTATCTTGGAGTAGAAGAGATTGGATTTAACCAGCCTAAGGGAATGATGTATAAGACTGAGAATCCTTATGCATAGAGCAATCTTTGCTATATAATAAAAGTTTGGAGTGTTTGCTATAATAGATGCTTTCTGCTGAAGGGAAAACAGGAATGGTTTTCAGGGAGCAGAAAGCATCTTTTTAGATGAATCTCTAATGGAGGAAATGAGGATATGGCAGTAACAATGAAACAGATTGCAGAGGCATGTCATGTATCGAGAGGAACCGTAGACAGAGTGTTGAATAATCGGGGGAAAGTAAAGCCTGAAATTGACGATTTGGTACGTGAAACGGCAAAGCAGATGGGTTATCGTCCTAATACAGCGGGGAAGGCTCTGGCTGCACGGAAGAAGAATTATGTAATAGGTGTACTGCTTATTTCGGAAGGAAATGAATTTTTCCTTCAGGTGGAAGAGGGGATTCGTCAGGCGGCAGAGGAAATTGCAGATTTTGGAATTCGTGTAATAGTAAAGAGGATGAAAGGGTATGATGTAGAACTGCAGGTTTCGATAATTCAGAAGATGAAAGAGGAAGTGCAGTTTTTAGTACTTCATGCCATCAATGATGAGCGGATTCAGCAGGCAATTTATGACCTGAAAGAGGCAAAGATTGCAGTAGCTACTTTAAATTCAGATATTGAAGAGAGTGAACGGCTGTTTTATGTAGGAGGAAATTTTATAAAAAGCGGTGAAACAGCCGCCGGAATGACAGCGTTAATGATGGGAGGACAGGCACAGATTTTAATTGCAACTGGATCGATTAAATCATTGGGACATAACCAGAGAGTACATGGATTTGGCTCGCTTTGCCAAAAAAAGTATCCAGGGCTTTTGATAAAAGATATTATCGAGACCAACGATGATGATAAAAAGGCATATCGGGAAACCAAGCATGTGTTGGATCAGGAGAAAGAGATTTCTGCTATTTATATCGCTGCTGCTGGTACTGCAGGGGTGTGTCAGGCAGTGGCAGACAGCGGTCGGATGGAACAGATCGCTGTGATTGCAAGTGATGATACAAAGACAACAAGGGAATGGATGCACAGAGGGCTGATAAAGGCTATTATTTGTCAGCGTCCCTGGATGCAGGGGTATCAGGCAATTCTTACGGCTACAGAATATTTGGTAAAGGATAAAGCCCCTCAGCATGAATATATTATGCCAAATGATATTTTAATTCCAGAAAATCTGCCGGAAAATTTGCCATAAAATTATAAAGAAATTTTCTGTAGTCAAATCGGATATTCGCAATCCGCTTCGCTACTTGCTCATAACCTCATCAAGGAAGTTCCAACCCACCGCTTTCGCCTTGGCGGCTTAGAAGCGGGGGACTTCCTTAATAAGGTTAAAAAATAGAAAGAACGTCTGAAGATATAAAAAAGAAACAGGTTGTCAAAAATTATTAGGAAAAGGAGAGAAACATGAGGTATTTGATAGGAATTGACTTGGGAACCAGTGCAACAAAAACGGTATTATTTGATGAGGAGGGAAAGATTATCGCTTCTGCTTCACAGGAGTATCCTCTGTATCAGCCGCAGAACGGGTGGGCAGAGCAAAAACCGGAGGATTGGAAGGATGCAGCACTTACTACAATTGCAAAAGTAGTAAAGGAATCTGGTGTAGAGAAAGAAGCAATTAAAGGACTTGGAATTTCTGGACAGATGCACGGATTAGTAATGCTGGATCAGGAAGGAGAAGTCATTCGTCCATCTATTATCTGGTGTGATCAGAGGACGGCAAAAGAGTGTGAAGAGATAACAGAAAAGGTCGGAAGAGAACGTTTAATTGAGATTACAGCAAATCCGGCATTGACAGGTTTTACCGCTTCTAAGATTCTTTGGGTGCGGAATCATGAACCAGAGAATTATGCAAAGTGCAGACATATTTTATTGCCAAAGGATTATGTACGCTATGTATTGACTGGAGAATTTGCAACGGAGGTATCCGATGCTTCCGGTATGCAGTTATTAGATGTACCAAACCGCTGCTGGTCGGATGAGGTATTAGAGAAATTAGAGATCGATAAGAATCTTTTAGCAAAGGTTTATGAATCAGTGGAAGTGACAGGAACAATTTTGCCGGAGATTGCAGAGAAGACAGGACTGTCTGTTCATACTGCTGTAGTAGGAGGGGCAGGTGATAATGCGGCTGCGGCGGTAGGAACCGGAATTGTAAGAGAGGGCAGGGCATTTACTACAATCGGGACAAGCGGGGTAGTATTTGCCCACAGCAACAAAGTAACAATCGATAAAAAAGGACGTGTTCATACATTTTGCTGTGCAGTTCCAGGGGCATGGCATGTAATGGGAGTAACACAGGGAGCAGGGCTTTCTTTAAAGTGGTTTCGGGATAACTTCTGTCAGGATTACATAAAGCTGGCAGAGCAGGAAGGAACAGATGCCTATGACTATATTAATGCAGATGTAGCAGAAGTACCGGTGGGAAGCAATCGTCTGCTCTATCTGCCGTATTTAATGGGAGAACGAACTCCTCATTTAGATCCAGATTGCCGTGGCGTATTTTTTGGATTATCGGCTATTCATACCAGAAAAGATATGCTTCGTGCCGTGATGGAAGGGGTTTCTTATTCTTTAAAAGACTGCAACGATATCTTAAAAGAAATGGGAGTGGAAGTAGAAGAAATGATGGCCTGCGGCGGAGGCGGAAAAAGTCCTATCTGGCGTCAGATGTTAGCAGATATGTATAACTGTAAAGTAAAGACAGTAACAGCAAAAGAGGGACCAGCATTGGGAGTAGCTATTCTTGCTGGAGTCGGAACCGGAATTTATGAAAGTGTAGAGGCAGCTTGTGACAAGGTGCTTAAGATTGATAAAGAGTGTGCCCCTATTGCAGAAAATACAGAGCAATATACCGCTTATCATCGGATTTATCAGAAACTTTATCCGGCTTTAAAAGAGCAGTATAAGGCTTTGCAGGAACTTTAACCTATTAAGGAGGCAGCGGAGCGGATTTCGAATTTCCTTTGACTACAGAGATGGATTAGGAAAAAAGCTGAAATTTGGCATATTATTGTCAGATTTCAGCTTTTTATGTACATGGGTGTTTAAAGGAAATAGGTCAGAAGAGCCGATGGATGCCCAGTACGGCGAGCAGGGGAAAGAACCTTCCTTATTCGATTTTGGAGTAATAGGAAAAATCAGTAAAGAACTATTCATTTTTAGAATTTTGTTATATAATAAAAAATAAGGATTATTTTAACCTCATCAAGGAAGTCCCCCGCTTCTAAGCCGCCAAGGCGAAAGCGG
>CAJUEI010000243.1 GCA_910585255.1 uncultured Lachnospiraceae bacterium | reverse complement strand
TCGGACGGACCGGGGTGCAATTCGCCCGTACAGCGGGCTAAACACACCCCTTTTTCGGGCACAAGTGCCCTCAAATCCTAGGAATCGACAGAAGTATAAGACGTTCTAACTTTCCTCCGAAGTCACAGCGGCAAGGGATAGCTTCCCCACTCTAGCTGTCTTTTCCTGCCTGTAGATAAATGATTGACTCATTCATCCATAGAGGAAAATACATCTCTCTTTTTTAATAATACAAAACAAATGAAGCAGAAGCATAGACAACTTTTGAGATTTACCAGAAGAACATCAAGGAAAACAATTTTGTTTTATCAAGTGCAAAGAAATCTATTTCATTTTGGAGAATGAAATGCTATAATAGAGCCATCGGCAAACTGGAATTTACTTATTTCATTTCGCCTCTCCATTTATCTCATCAACAATAGCATCAGGCTTTATTGTCATCTCCACCCATGCAGGAATAAAGCCGCTTTTTAGTGCATTTCTTACAGAACGGATATTTGACCATGCACAGCAGTAAAACGGGACTTTTCCTCTCTCAAGTATCTCATGCACCAGTCTGCTTGTAAGTGCAGTTGCAATTCCTTTTCTTCTGTATTTCAGCAGCACATCCACCCCAATCTGCCACATCTTTTCGCAATCGGCGGAACAGCCTGCAAGTCCAATTAATTTCTGATCTTCATAAGCCCCGACGCCGAGTACATCCAGTTGTTTCCGATCTTTGCAAAGAGCATTGTCCCATTCTGGCAGATATAGCGTCTCAAAATCCTGCTGTTTCAGAATTCGCATCTCGTAATCACAAAAACACAGACGAAGGTTCCTAATATCAGGAAGAAAATATTCTGCCATAAAGCATATTTTATATCCTTTTTCGACCAGATGCTCACTCAGCCAATGCATATTCGGTGTTTCAAAAAGGTGATAATATTCATATTTGTTCACATATTCCGTCATGACATCCCTAACATCTTCCGTGACCGAAGCAACTACATTGTTCCCATAAGAAACGATATTTGCTGCGATTGGCTCTTTTAAATATTTCCTTGCTTTTTTCCCCAGACAAAACGGAACAATCACATTCTGATTTTTCATAAAATCTTCCATTTTACAGTTCATCTCCTCGGCAGACTGTTCCATCGCAATCTGTAATATTTCTTCAGTAATCATAAATCACGTCCTTCCTGTTGGTTCAGCCATCAACCGCCTCTCCACACGATTTCACCAGATATAAATTTTAATTTATCCTCTAAAATAATTCTATCATATATCTATAAATAAATCATCCCACTTTCTCATTATCTGAAAAATTTACATTATGAAAAATATCGGATTCTTTTGCAGTTCTTCTTAAAATATGGTATAATACTTTACGCTGCAGCCAGAAAAACAGAAAAGTCCGCAGAAATAAACATGAACTATTTGGAAAGAAGGGATAATCTATGATTTCACAAAGCAGAATTACTGTCCGCTATGCAGAAACGGATCAAATGGGAATTGCTCATCATTCTAATTACCCTATCTGGTATGAAGTTGCCAGAACCGAATTAATTAAGAAAATGGGCTTAAGCTATACGCAGATGGAGCAAAACGGTGTTATCGTTCCGCTAGTTGAATTACAGTGCAAATATCTAAGTGCGGCATATTATGAAGATAAGTTAATTGTAGAAGCATCTTTAAAAAGTGTTTCTCCGGTAAAATTAGAGTTTGAATACTGCATTTATCGGGAAGGGGAAGAAAAACCGCTTAATGTCGGAAGAACCGTTCATGCATTAGTGGGAAAAGATCTAAAACCGATGAATGTTAGAAAGATGCATCCAGAAATCTATCAAATGCTGCTTACGGCAATCGAGCAGCCTCTTTTAGAAGAAAAAGAAGAACAAACCGATTCTGCTGACAATTCTTCTATTTAGCTGACAGTCTAATTCATCCGTTAATGAAAAAGCAGAAAAACAAATCCATTCATCTGAAAATCCTAGAAAAAAGTGTTGACGAATTTGCTTTTCTGATGTACGATATGTAAACGACATACAAATGTCCGCGATAGAAAAACAAAATTGGTATGAGGTGAATCAAATGGAACAAAAATTAAAAGTTGGAATTTTAGGGGCTACTGGAATGGTAGGACAGCGTTTTATCGCTTTACTGGAAAATCATCCCTGGTTTGAAGTGGTTACTGTAGCAGCAAGCCCAAGAAGTGAAGGGAAATCTTATCAGGAAGCAGTAGGCAGCCGCTGGAAAATGACCACTCCTATGCCGGAAGCAGTAAAAGACTTAATTGTAATGAATGTTAATGATGTGGAAAAAGTAGCTTCTGGTGTTGACTTTGTATTTTCCGCAGTAGATATGACAAAAGAGGAAATCCGAGCAATCGAAGAAGCATATGCAAAAACAGAAACTCCGGTTGTTTCTAATAACAGTGCTCACAGATGGACACCGGATGTTCCTATGGTTGTACCGGAAATTAATCCAGAACATTTCGATGTGATTCCGTTTCAAAGAGAGCGGCTTGGTACCAAGCGTGGTTTTATTGCAGTAAAACCAAACTGTTCGATTCAAAGTTATGCACCGGTACTGACAGCGTGGAAGGAATTTGAACCATATGAAATCGTTGCTACTACCTATCAGGCTATCTCCGGTGCCGGAAAGACATTTAAAGACTGGCCGGAAATGGAGGGAAATATTATTCCTTATATTGGCGGAGAAGAAGAAAAGAGTGAGCAGGAGCCTCTGCGGCTTTGGGGAAAAATGGAAGATGGTATTATCCAAAAAGCAATGGGACCGAAGATTACTTGTCAGTGTATCCGTGTGCCGGTTTTAGACGGACATACGGCTGCTGTATTTGTTAAGTTTAAAAAGACTGTAACCAAAGCTCAGCTAATCGAAAAATTAATAAATTTTAAAGGGATTCCTCAAGAGTTAAATCTGCCTAGTGCACCAAAGCAATTTATTCAGTATTTAGAAGAAGAGAATCGCCCTCAGGTTGCCTTAGATGTCAATTATGAGAATGGAATGGGGATTTCCATTGGACGGCTTCGTGAAGACAGTGTATATGATTGGAAATTTGTTGGTTTATCACATAATACGGTGCGGGGAGCAGCCGGAGGAGCTATTCTTTGTGCTGAATTATTAAAGGCAAAAGGATATATAAAGTCAAAATAGAATCATAAAATATAGAACCAGACACAACAAAAAACGAGTATTCTCTGCGGAAGCCGCTTTCGCTAAGGTTTCTCCGCAGCAGACACATAAGACACAAAAAGATCGTGCCTAAGTGTCGGCGGAAAACCATCCCCCTGCAGAGAATACTCTTTTTCTTTTTTATTAGTACTTATTTCCTAGTATTCTGTTTTCTGCTTCTTATAAAAATTTCTATTCAAAACAACTCTGCTTTCTGTCAATTCCTCCTCTATTATATTTTAAAAAGAAAGTAAAAAAACACTAGACTATTTTGTCATTTTATGAGAAAATAACAAAAGAGTGTGATGTTAAATTTTTATCATTTACATCTGCACAGTGTATTGAATTACATATCTTTGAAAGGAGTACTAAAATGATTATTTCACAAGAAGTAGAAAGAATGTGTCCAGTGGCACAGGGCGTTCATCATGGCGCTGCTCCAGTTCCTACAGAAGGAAAATGGATCAAGAATAAGGAAGTAAAGGATATTTCTGGTTTAACACACGGAATCGGCTGGTGTGCCCCACAGCAGGGAGCTTGTAAGCTGACTTTAAATGTGAAAGAAGGAATTATCCAGGAAGCATTGGTTGAGACCATCGGATGCTCCGGTATGACACACTCGGCAGCTATGGCAGCTGAAATCCTGCCTGGTTTAACGGTTATGGAAGCTTTGAATACTGACTTGGTATGTGATGCAATCAATACGGCTATGAGAGAGTTATTCTTACAGATCGTTTATGGAAGAACTCAGTCTGCATTTTCTGAAGAAGGACTTCCGGTTGGTGCCGGTTTGGAAGATTTAGGAAAGGGACTTCGCTCTCAGGTTGGTACCATGTACGGAACACTGCAAAAAGGACCTCGCTATTTGGAAATGGCAGAAGGTTATGTAACAGGTATTGCTCTTGACGAAGAAAATCAGATTATCGGTTATAAGTTTGTAAGCCTGGGAAAGATGACAGACTTCATTAAGAAGGGTGATGATCCTACAACTGCTTACGAAAAGGCATCTGGACAGTATGGACGTGTGGCTGATGCTGTTAAGATCATCGATCCTAGAACAGATAAAGAAGTTTAGTAAGGGAGGACATCACAATGGCTTTATTTGAATCATATGAGAGAAGAATTGATAAAATCAATTCCGTTTTAAACGGCTATGGTATTGCTTCAATTGAAGAAGCGGAAAAGATTACGAAAGATGCAGGACTGGATGTATATGCACAAGTAAAAGCAATTCAGCCAATCTGCTTTGAAAATGCATGCTGGGCTTATACAGTAGGTGCTGCTATTGCAATTAAAAAAGGCTGTAAAAGAGCTGCTGATGCCGCTGCTGCTATTGGAGAAGGCTTACAGGCATTTTGTATTCCTGGCTCTGTTGCAGATCAGAGAAAAGTTGGTTTAGGTCACGGCAATTTAGGAAAAATGCTTTTGGAAGAAGAAACCGATTGTTTCTGCTTCTTGGCAGGACATGAATCCTTTGCTGCTGCAGAAGGTGCGATTGGTATTGCAGAAAAGGCAAATAAAGTTCGTCAAAAACCATTGCGGGTTATCTTAAACGGTCTTGGAAAAGATGCTGCACAGATTATCTCCAGAATTAACGGTTTTACTTATGTAGAGACAGAGATGGATTATCATACAGGTGAAGTAAAAGAAGTATACCGCAAACCATATTCCGAAGGTCTTCGTGCAAAGGTAAACTGCTATGGGGCAAATGATGTAACAGAGGGTGTAGCAATTATGTGGAAGGAAGGCGTAGATGTTTCGATTACTGGTAACTCTACTAATCCAACCAGATTCCAGCATCCTGTTGCAGGTACTTATAAGAAGGAATGTGTAGAAAAAGGTAAGAAATACTTCTCCGTAGCATCCGGCGGCGGTACAGGAAGAACCCTTCATCCAGACAATATGGCTGCAGGCCCTGCTTCCTATGGTATGACAGATACAATGGGACGTATGCACTC
>CAJUEI010000242.1 GCA_910585255.1 uncultured Lachnospiraceae bacterium | reverse complement strand
TGTTTAGCCCGCTGTACGGGCGAATTGCACCCCGGTCCGTCCGGCTGGATACACCTACAGTCAGAAGCATTAGACATTCTTACTTTCCGAAGAGCGGAACAGCGGGGAGGAATCCCTTCCCCACTCCGGCGTCCTCCCCACCAACGTCCTCCCCACCAACATCCTCCCCACCAACATCCTCCCCACAAAAAAATAATGCCCCTAACCATTTCCCATGATTAGAAGCATCATTTTCCTGCCTATTCTCTTCTTAATTTGCACCTGGAAGATTCAACACCCAACCAGCCCGAATAAAATTAATATCCTTAATATTAGGATTTGCTGCCTTTAACTGCTCTACTGTACATCCGTTTTCACGGGCAATCTTTAACAGATAATCCCCATTCTTTACAACATAAGTACCACCTGCTCCCATACTAATATGAGAAAATCTTGCTGTACTTAAATTATCAATTTCATTTGCAACCTTATTCGAATCCACTGCAAATCCAATTAAAACATCTGCAGCCATAGGAATTTCTGCCGAACCAATCAGCTTCCACTCATCCGCTTCCTGATTCTTCGCATATCCGGTAAAGACATCTCCTTCACGAACCAATTTCATCCAAATTCCATTCGTTACACTCTTTCCATTCTCCGGCATCCTAAAATAAAAATCTTCTACTAACGGCACACCAGCCTTTAATGAGCTATCCTTTGAGTCAATCTGCTCACCCAATTCATTAATAGCACCTTCATTATTTAACTTCAGTTCTGTTCCTTTATCATCCAATACCTTTGTCGCTCCACGATTGGCAAGATAAACTGCCCATGTGGTATCCGGCATATCAGGATTTCCTTCATTTAACTTCGTATTCTGCTTTACTAAAGACATTGCCAATACTGCAGTCTTTGCCTGATTGCTGGTACTTTCCCGAATCATTAATCCGGTTAATGCATGATTATCAATAGCTGTTACATCATCTAATTTTGCAACAATCGTACCATCTCCGCTTAAACTCTGATATACATAGTGGAAATTATCCGTTGTCGCATCTGCTACATCACCGGTTAAAGCTCCTTCTGATTTTCCAAGTTTTCCAGAACCCTTTACTGTCAATACTCCATTTTCTAAAGAAGCTGCACCGGTGACACCAGGATTTCCAATATCTGCACTGGTATATGCCCCTGTTCCGGCTGTACTGTTGACATGAATCTGTGCTGCAGTTGCCTGAGTTGCAGTTCCGCTGTTGTCATATGCCCTTGCCGAAATATAATAGGTACCATCAGAAAGACCTGTTAAATTGCACTGGTATGGAGCTGCTGTAGCGGTTCCTACCAACTCAGAACCATTATAAAATTCTACTTTTGCAATGCTGCCGCCATTATTGGCAGATGCTTCTGCACCCACTGTAATGGTGCTGCCTTGAGCAAACTGTGCATTATTTTCTACCGTTAATGTTACAGTTGGATTATCTGCTTCTTTCGTAGGATTTACCATTCCGTTAAAATAATTCTCTACATTAGAACGTCCATTTGCCGCAATTGCTTTCGCATCATTTTTATCGTTTTTATTGAATCCGTTAGCATCTTCATAAGCATCCGGCATACCGTCCATATCGGTATCATAACCAGCTTCTCTGCTTACCGTTGCCATAGTATAGCCGCCTACTTCATTTTCTGTATTAATAAAACGTCCCGTATCATTCTTTACTTCTTCTACAATACGTGCATCCTGTGCATCTCTTCTTGGATAGGTTGCCCCTGCCTGTGCAAGAATCTTACTATAACTTGCCTCTGCCGACTCCATATCTGCTTCTAATGGGAAATCACATGGTTTGGTCTCCATAAAAGAAGCTCCGCCCACTGTAGAAGTATACTGTTTATCTGCAATGGTTGTCCAATCAGGTGCAGTATTTACGGTACCGCTGTTTTTGCCGTCTCCACGATTATCTGCAGAAATAGCTTCATTCTTTACACTTCCGTCATAGAGTGCATTTCCTGATACATAAAATCCACCCGTCTTCTTATTCTCCCCGGCATTTGCAACAATTTGAGCAATATTCTCTCTAGAACCTTTTCCATTAATCATATAGTTATTCATATAGTTGGTATACTGCCAGCCGCCGCCATGAACCACATTAAATCCATAGTTATAAATAACATTATTGCTTACTTGTGTAGTCGCACAATACTGATAGGCATCTCCCGCTGCTTCCTTAGTTGGATCGCCCATAGAGCCGCCGCCCATTCTAGGAGCACGAGAAGTTGTATTTGCCATTAGATTATACTGAAAAATAACATTATCTCCGCCAAAGATACCGCCATATCCATGACGTCCCTTGGTATGACCAGATACGGTTAAACTTTCATATATCATACAATACTGAACGGTTCCGTTCTGTCCTCGGTAAGTAGACAGGGTTTCATCTGTATTCCAGCTAAAGGAACAGTGATCAATCATAAACAGTTTATTGTCCCTACCCCAAAGAGCATCCATTGAATCACTGCCATTGCTTACATTTTTTGCCCCCGGACGAAACCGCATATAGCGAATAATCAAATTTTCTGAATTACTGATATCGGTCTGATAACCAGCAATTGTAATTCCGTCTCCAGGAGCAGTCTGTCCCGCAATTGTCACATTCTTTACATCCTTAAATTTTAAGTCTGTCTTTAAGTCAATGACACCACCGACATTAAATACAATTGTTGCACCACCGTTTGCCATCGCAACCTGTTCAATCCCATAACGAAGAGTACCTTCAATCGGAGTATCCTCTTTCCCATAGTCTTCCAAAGAAGTCACTACGTAGGTATCGTATCCACGTCCTCCTGTTGCATACTTTCCTCCGCCTGTCGCAGTATCAAATGCAAGTACTGGCTCATCTGCCAAAACATTTGCTGCAATCGGACCAGCAAGATTTCCCAACATCATCATACCAGCCATTGCCACTGCAAACGGTTTTTTGATTTTTTTCCACATTGCCATAGTGTTTTACTCCTTTCGATTGTGAAATTTGCTACACAATTTCTACAAAATTATAAACTAATTGTAACATATTTCCAAACGATTGTATAGGCAAAACTTAGCTTTTTAGGTCACTTTTTTAGCCAAAATCACACTACATTCTAACCTGCAGATTTTTCAGCAGCTTTTCTAAAGCCATAGCCTGATTATTCATCTCCTGACTGGTAGCCGCACACTCTTCCGAAGCTGCCGAATTCGTCTGCACAATATCATTGATATTCTCTACTCCGGTATTAATCTGATTAATGGAAACCGCCTGTGCTTCTAATTCGGTCGCTATCTCTGTTACTTCCTGTGTAATAACCCTAGAACCATCTACTACACTTTCTAAAAGCTCCGCTGTCTCATCTGCCACTACCATTCCCTTTTCTACGGCATGTACCGAAGTTTCAATTAACAAAGTAGACTCTTTCGCAGCCTGTGCACTTTGTGCAGCCAATACAGATACCTGATCTGCTACTACAGCAAATCCCCGTCCGGCATCCCCGGCACGAGCTGCTTCAATAGAAGCATTTAAAGCCAATAAGTTAGTCTGAGAAGCAATATCATTAATTGTAGCAATAATTTTACTAATCTCTTTTGAAGAATCACTGATTGCTGTCATAGACTGCACCATTTCATGCATCTTTCCATTGCTGTTGTCAATTTCTCTTCCAAGTTCATCCACTTTTTTACTAATTAATTTTGCATTTTCTGCATTTTGGGATACCCGCTCGGAAGCCTCCTGTATTGTAGCCGATAATTCTTCGGTTATCGTAGCCTGATCTGTAACACCCCGTGCCAAATCTACAGAACTTGCAGAAACCTGATCCGAACCATTCTTTACCTGATCCGCTACCCGCCGGATCTCTTTTACCATATCTGTCATACTCTTTTCAAAGTTGAGAAAAGAATCTAAAATTCCTACAAACTCTCCTTTCCATTCTACCTGTGGTCTTACCTGGAAATTCCCATCTGAAAATCCTTTCATCGCCCGTGCAATATCATTAATATAACTTGCTAAAATTTCCATTGATTTCCGCAGACTGTCAGAAAGTCCTCCGATTTCATCTTCTGAATGATGCTTCAGCTCACTATGTAAATTTCCTTCCGAAAGTCCCTGAGCAGCTGCCTCTAATTCAGAAATCGGCTCTGTAATCGAAATAACCAGACGATTTCCAATCCGTACAGCCAACACGGTAGCAACTATAATAAAGAAGATAACCGATATAACCCCCCCAATTACTGTACTGCGGCTCCTTCGAATTGCATCCATCTTTAATGTATTGGTAATCTCATCAATTTCTTTTGACATTGTGATTACTTCTTCCAGTGCAGGAGCACAGCGATTGAGAATTTCCTGTACGGCTGTCTCTCTCTCTCCTGCTTCAATCAATTTTAAGATCTGATAGCCGATTATTCCCCAATTTTCTAATGACCCCTCATATCTCTGATACATCTGATCGGAGAGCATTTTACTTTCCTTTAACGCTGTAAGCTGTGCTCCGACTTCTTTCATTTGTTCATCTACTTTATTTCTATAGTTTGCATAAGAAGAAATATCTCCATTTAACGCCATTTCCCGAATATTCCTTGCTGCAATATTTACACTAATACGACATACCTTTACTGCAGTATCCGCTGCCTGTGCACCATTAATATAGCTGCTTAAATTTCCATATGAAATACTAAGCCCTAAGATGCTTAAAAATCCAGAAAAAATCATCAGTCGGATTACTATTGTATAAGTATAGTTTAGCTTTTTCTTCATTTTTGCATTTTCTAATTTTTTTAACATACTGATTCCTTTCTTCCTTTATCGAATTTCTTATGTCTTCCTGCTGAGTATATACTATCCTGCCTCTCCTGTCTAACTGTCCCCTAAGATACAATTCCTAATGCTTTAAAAATAGCCCATACATAAGGACCGCCAAAACAGCACAGACTTTTCGGACCGGTAATCTTATGTTCTTTATCTTCCTGTATTTTTTGAAAAGCCTGTTCAAATGTCGATTTCGTAATGGATTTCTTTTTTCTGTCTGTAAAAAATTCTCCTCCCCTAATCTGATACGAAAACGGCAGTTTCTTTACCGTATAAAACGTTTCTCCCTGATACTGAATTAAAATATCCCATAAATTCTCTTTTGTAATATGCTCTCCTGCCTGCCTCCTTTCCTGATTTACTGTTCCTTTTCCATCTTCTTCCATT
>CAJUEI010000241.1 GCA_910585255.1 uncultured Lachnospiraceae bacterium | reverse complement strand
AAATGAAAGAGCCATTTTCACTCCGCACGGTACGGAAAAAAATAATTATGATTTCAAAAATTGCAGGTATCGTTTTGATGATTTCATACCTTATTTCAATACGAATACCTTTAGAAGAGGATGTTTCTTTTTTGCTATGGGTAATCTTTATTATTTTGCTGATAATTGTGATAGATTATTTATTAGGGCGATTTATTTCCGATCCAATCTGCAAAATTTGTGAAATGGCACACAGAGCAGCAAGATTAGATTTTTCTCTGCCTTGCAAAGTAACGTCAAAGGATGAATTTGGAGAGCTTGCAAAAAACCTCAACAAAATGTCGGAGAATTTGCAGGATACGCTTAAGAAACTGGAAAATGCAAATGTCCAACTTGAAAAAGATGTGCAGCGGGAACGAAAACTATTAGAAGAACGAAAGGAATTAACCGAACGTCTTTCCCATGAAATGAAAACACCGATAGGAGTGATCCGAGCTTATGCGGAGGGAATACAGGACGAAACAGACGAAGAAAAAAGACTGAAATATTCCGAAATCATTATATCAGAAACGGAAAGAATGAGTACACTTATCACAACGTTACTGGATTTGTCTGCATTGGAAAGCGGAGCTGTATCACTAATACCAGAACGGTTTGACCTTGTAGAATTTGTAGAAACGATAGCAGGACGTTTATTAATAGATATACCAGAAACCGATTTTGAATTGCAGTATGAACTTCCAGAAGATAAAGTTTTTGTTTATACAGATAAACAGCGCATGGAGCAGGTCTTAAACAATTTTATTGTCAATGCGAAAAAGAATGTAGCTCCAAAGGGAATTTTACGATTATCATTAGTTGAACAGGATAAGAAACTTCATTTTTCTATTTATAATCAAGGAGCTTCCATACCGCCAGAAAAGCTGCCTCAAATTTGGGAAAAGTTTTATCGTGATAAAAACGCGAAATACAGTGGTTCAGGATTGGGTCTTGCTATTGCCGCACAGATTTTATCCATGCAAAATTTAGAATATGGAGCAGAAAACTTATCAGACGGTGTACAATTTTTTTTCTCTATTCCTATCATAAAATAAGATTTTCTTTATAAGCGGCTTTTCCTTTAAAAGTAAAAGGAAAGCCGTTTTTTATATTTCACACCAATTTCACAGAGACCACACTTTGATTTCATCTCAAATTTTTATTTTATATGCATATATGACCAACGGACAAGGAGGGATATTCTATGTTTTTAGGAGTTGAGTGGTATTGGTGGCTGGTAGCAGTATTGGTAATCTCTATTCCATTCAAGATTAAATTTATGAAATGGTGGAATACACGCTGGCAGGAGAAGAATAACAATAGGCATGGAAAGTGGGGGGATGACGAATGATTGAAGTAAAAAATCTGACTTTTTCATACGGAAAGGATAAACAGGTTTTACATGGTTTTAATTTTACTGTAGGGGATGGAGAAATTTTTGGTTTTCTAGGACCAAATGGTTCTGGAAAGTCTACAACGCAAAAAATCCTCACTGGAATTTTAAAAGGGCATGGCGGTTACGTGTCATTGTTTGGACGGGATATTTCCATAGCACATACACAGGACTTTTTTGAGAAAATAGGTGTTCTGTTTGAATTTCCCTATCTGTATGCAAATTTAAGTGCGATTGATAATCTGAAATACTTTTCCTCTTTTTATCCTGCAAATCAGCTTAGAGATATTGGGGAAATTTTAGAAAAATTAGAATTTAAGATGGATTTTATAAAAAAACCTGTTTCATCATACTCAAAAGGGATGCGGCAGCGTGTTAGTATGGCAAGAGTGCTGATCAGCAGTCCTAAACTATTATTTTTGGATGAGCCAACCAGCGGATTGGATCCTTCTGGTGCGGTTCTGTTTCGTAAAATTATAGAAGAAGAACGAAAGAAAGGCACAACCGTATTTTTAACTACACATAATATGCTGGATGCAGATTTATTATGTGACAGGGTAGCTTTTCTTTCAAAAGGAACAATCGCTGCATTGGACACGCCGAAAAGATTAAAAGAGCAAAACAGCAATCATCGTATACGAATTGATTACTTGTATCAAGGTAGGCGTGAAGAAAAAACACTAGAAATTCTGGAATTAGAAAGAGGGATTCCTTTTCAGCATGATGAAATTATTAGTATCCATTCGGAAGAACCGACTTTAGAGGATATGTTTATCCAATATACGGGAAGGGGGCTGTCCTGATGTGGAAAAATTTCTGTTCTTTATTCAAAAAAGACTGTCAAATGATGTTAGCTGGAAAATTTTTTCTTGTCACTTTTGGTTCACTGATTATTTATACATTGTTTATTCACTTTGGCTACATTAATTTTATGCATGCTGAACTTTATAATGTATATCTGTTTGATCCGCTGGGAACACAGCAAGAGAGATCCGAACAGATTTATCCAATAACATCATTAGAAGAATTTTATGCAGTTCTTTCTACGGATGCAAATAGTGTTGGAATCGATATCAGCTCTGGTATACCAGATATTGTTTTTTATTTTGGAAGCGAAAAAGTGGATCATCACAGGGCTGACTATGCATGGTACCTTCTTCATCAAGACAATACGTACCCTGCTCAGATAGTAGGTACCAATACACCAGAACAAAAACAACGAAAAGAAATGTCTTGTGAATTATTGTTTATAGAAATTGTTGCTGTCGGTTTTTTGGGAGTTGCTTCGGTATTATTCAAAGAAAAACAAATGGGGGTTATTCGTGTCCATGCAGTTCTGCCATTCAAAAAGGGGGTCTTTATAATATCAAAGATAATGGTTTTCCTGTTATCGGATTTGATTTTTGCGGCATTGATAACCATATTAAATATAGGATTGGAGGATGCCGTCAGCATTTTACCTGATGTATTGGTACACACCACAATTTTATCACTGATTATGGCACTTATGGGAATTGGATGTACTGTGCTGTTAAAGGATTTCAGACAGTTTTCCCTTGTCTATTTGGTAATTGCCATTTTTGCGGCGGCACCTGTATTTTTGTCGGCAAATACTTCTGTAAAAATGGAATGGATAGACTATCACCCTTTTTATCATATTTATATAGGGCTTAAACATGCCTACTTTGGGATGCCTGTCACAAATCCTATTTATTATGTCGGTTCGGCTTGTGGAATTGCCATTCTGTTTCTGATAGTTCAAACAGTATTTCGTAAAGAAATGGGAAAGGAGGGCTGATGATGCGAGGACTTATTTACCAGCTTAAAAGTGTATGGAACGATAAATTTTGTATACTGTCTTTTTTTCTGCCAATCATTATTGCTTTTGTTTTGAAATTTGTTGGCGGGATTGACCTTTCTTCTGTGGCGGAATTCCATTTTGGCGTATTAGAAAATGACCTGTCTGCCCAGACAATTTCATGGTTAGAGCGGTATGGTTCTGTAACTGCATATACAACACAGGAAGAACTTATCGCTGCAATTAATGAACCTTCTACCTATATGATTGGAGTAAAAGCTGACGGTGATAGTATTCAGACACTGGTATCCGGTGATGAACTAAATTTATTCCGTCAAACAGCGGATACGCTTCCGGCATTATATATAGGAAAAGAAAACATAGGACATAGTACTATTTTAGAACGTCCTGATAGGATGGCAGAACTTCAAACAATATTTATTGCTATGACGTTAATAGTTGCTATGTTTATGGGATGTACGTTTAATGCTGTGAATATAATAGCAGAAAAAGAAAGCGGTGTTGATTTGGTCAATCAGATATTGCCTATGGCACAGAGTGGATATGTGATGCAAAAAATTTTTATAGGCTTTATAGGAGGATGTCTGTCTGCTGTTTTGACTGCCTGTTGTTATTTCCGATTGCCGCAAAGCAGCACAATTCTTATGCTAATTTTGATTGTGCTTTCTTCTTTTATAGCTGCACTTATAGGATTGTTTATCGGTAAATTTTCTGAAAACTTTATGGTAGGGGTTGTCTATATTAAGATGGTTATGATTTTATTTATAGCAGTGCCGTTAGTATCCTATTTATTGGAAGCAGATGGTTTGATTTCCGTGCTTTGTTACTTTGTGCCGTCTAGTGCAGCCTTTGAAGGAATTATGAATTTGGCTAACAGTAATAAGCCAATGATTGCAAAAGATGTGTTTCTTCTTATGGTACATGGTATTATTTGGTTTCTGCTTTATCTGTCAATTTCTAGTAACCGTTTTTCAACGTATTTGGACAAGTAAAATAGAATAGAGTGATTGCCTAATAAAGAAACCTGTGTTATATTTGGAGTGTGGGAAACCATAGAGCCAAAGGCGGCTGCCCTTATAAAAGGTTACTGCTAAAAATTGTTGTGAGGGTAGCCGCTTCTATGGCTTTCCCTTTTGTATTCTCAATTTATCTTGCCTGCTGCCTTTTCTTCTCTTTATGAGGTATCTTTTCTTTTTGTTATCTCAGCCAAACCCTATTATTTTTGAAACTTTATCACTATAATTATATACGGTTAGCCGAACAAATTAAAGAAAATCATATAAATGTAAAGAAATCTGTTTTATTTTTTATGGCAAAGTATTATAATAAAACTATCAATTCATTAGGATAAAAGGAGAACAATAGTATGGGTCTATTGTGAACTACCCATTGGCTTTAGACAATGGGTAGTTCACAGAGGTTTTATATTTGATACCAATACTACTTCGTTTTTTTATTATATTGTCGGATTTAGACATTTAGTCCTTGTACAGATAGATGCTGCTTTACAGGAACATGCAGAGCCGTTTTATGTTGATATGGATAATATAGGCAATGTGTCTTATGAACCAAAGATTCATCAATTATGTTTCGAATATAAAAAAGGTTCAGAAGATTTTGGAGAATTACTCAATATAGGTGGGTCAAGTTCTAAAACTTTATATGGTTCAAAAAACATACATCAGCCGGACGAAATTGAGAGAGTTCTTGATTTTGCAGAAGCGTTTCGTGTAAAGCTAGAGCAAAAAGGATATAAGCTGGACAAGTGGAAAAGGTAGCATAAGGGCAAAGGATAGTTTACCATTTTTCACAAAAAATAAATATGATAGGATCTAAGAAAAATAAGAAAGAGAATACATAAACCGAATATGGTTTACTGCTGGCAGTGATTTATTTTAACCTATCAAGGAAGTCCCCCAATCCACCGTTTTCGCCTTCACGGCTTAGAAGCGGTGGATTGGGGGACTTCCTTGTGTCAGGTAGGGTTAAGCTCCATCTGACAA
>CAJUEI010000240.1 GCA_910585255.1 uncultured Lachnospiraceae bacterium | reverse complement strand
AGATTCAGAAGTCTTAGAGCTTCTGCTTTTCGGAGAGCGGAACAGCGGGTTCCTAAAGTACTCTGGCGTCCTCTTGGAACTTTTCACTTCAGATCTTTTTTTAGTGATGTTTCAATAATCTGATCTAAAACCTCAAAATAATTTTCAAAAGTCTTCTTACAACATTCCGGGTGTAGGATAGAAATCCCAGGTACCCGCAGTCCGATTAAAGAAAATGCCATTGCAATACGGTGATCTTCATAAGTTTCTATTGCTGCTGCGTGAGGAGTTCCAGGAAAGATATCGATTCCGTCTTCGAATTCTGTACAGAGAATTCCTATTCGTGTTAATTCTTTACAAATTGCTTCAATACGATTACTTTCTTGAAGCCGAATATGTTTTACCCCCCGAATTCGTACAGGACTATTGGCAAAGGGAGCGATTGCTGCGAGGGTCATAGTCTGATCGGAACAATCGGACATAGTAACAGTAATTCCGCTATAATTTCCAGAAGCGGGAGAAGAGACCAAAATCCCCTCTGATGTATCTTCTAATGTACATCCCATTTCTTCTAAAATAGATAAAAAGCGGATATCACCCTGCATAGAATCAAAATGGATGTGATGTACAAGGGTTTTTGTATGAAGCAGAGGTGCCATAGCATAAAAATAACATGCCGCTGAGACGTCTGGTTCAACCTGATAGATCTGTGCCTGGTAAGTTTGATGGGGAAGAATTTGGTAAATTTGATTTCCTGTTTGGACGACTTGACAGCCAAATTGTTCCATCATTTTTGTGGTAATTTTTACATAGGAAAGGGCATGTCCTCCGACTAATTCAATCGTAAGCCCTTCTTCTTTTATAGGAGCAGACATTAAAAGGGCACTTAAAAATTGACTGCTGTCTGAAATATCTATTTGAATGGAAGATTTTGTATTGGCACAGCCATGAATTGTAAATGGAAAAAATCCTTCTTTCTCCTGATAAGTAATTGTTACGCCAATGGATTCTAGTGCATGTAAAAGTGGTTTCATAGGGCGTTTTTTCATCTGTTCAGAGGCATCGAGGTGATAGGTGCCGTCAGATAATCCAAGCATTGCCGTAAGAAAACGTGCAGCGGTTCCAGCACTTCCGACATAAATACTGGCTTCCTTTTTCGGAATTTTTCCGCTGTATCCTGTTATGGTACAGGTCTCTTTTTCTATTGTAATAGGAAAGCCTAAATCGATTAGACATTGTAAAAAATGTCTGGAATCTTCACTAAAAAGAGCACCTTTTATCACACTGGTTCCGTTAGAAAGAGCCGCAAGCAAAAGAGCCCGGTTTGTGATGCTTTTCGATCCGGGAACTTCTGCTTGAATGATAGAAGGAGAGGAAATAGGAGTGACTGTATAAGATTTCATAATAAATACCTTTCTTTTTTTATTTAGGAGCAAATGGTAACAGAATAGTGTAGCTGTTCTAATAATTTCTGTGCCAATAACATAGCGTTTTGCTCATAGAATTCGATTCGAAGTGTTTCTTCCTGAAAGTCTCTTGTATGAGTAATGCCGATATTTTTAATGCTGATCCCATGCTCTGCCAAGACGACAACTACTTTTGCTAAACTTCCGGCTTCGTCAATTAAATCACAATACATCGCATATATCGTAGTGATTGGACCGGAGGATTTGGCTGGGATAGAATTGCGGTAAATTCTTGCCTGTTCAAAAAATTGATAGAGATAGTCTCCATCTTCCTGCTTTATGGCATCTCTGATTTCTGAAAGATAGGAGAGATAGTGTTCTATGGTCTGAACAATATTTTCTTTATTTGTCAGACAGATCTGCTGCCACATAACCGGGGAGGAAGAAGCAATTCTGGTAATATCTTTAAAGCCTCCTGCAGCTAAAGTTTTCATGGTTTCTGTATCGGAGTCGGATTTTTGTATCAGATTAACCAGTCCGGCGGCGATTAAATGCGGGAGATGACTGATATTTGCTACAGCATAGTCATGTTCTTTTGGATCTAGAACAATCGGAATTGCCTTGATAGATGCTGTAAGATGGTATAAGCGGTCAATGGCATCTTTGGAAGTGCATTTACATGGGGTAAGAATATAATAGGCATTTTCTAAAAGGTGATCGGTAGAATTAGAAAACCCTGTTTTTTCTGAGCCGGCCATAGGGTGTCCGCCAATAAAATATTCTTCTAGAGAAAGTTTTTTTACGGCTTGGTGGATATTTCCTTTTACACTTCCTACATCTGTTAGGATACAGCCTTTTTTTAGATAAGGTTTAACCTGAGAGAGATATTCTTCATTAAAAGAAACTGGCATACAGAGATAGATAATGTCGCAGTTTGAGAAGGAAGAATCTACTTCTTTAACGGCGAGATCTAAGATTTGTTCCCTTTGTGCAAGGAGAGCCGTTTCATAGTTGTGATTGTAGCCGATTAATGTATAATCCGGGTGGTATTTGCGGATGCTTTTTGCGATAGAGCCGCCGATTAGTCCCAGACCTAAAAAACCAATTGTTAGGTGCATAAAAATCTCCTTTTCTGTTATCTTTTGGTATGATATTATTTTTGCTTTTTCATTTATTTTATGTGAAGAGATAGGGTTTGTCAATTTGAATTTGCATTTGCAATTTGTATTTGAAATTTGCATTTGGCAGAGGGGAGCAAATATTATAGTAGAATCTGCCTATTTTAAAAATTTTCAAGAATATTGGAATAAATGCTTGAAAATAATCAAAAATTTTAGTAAAATATACACATGAGTAATCTCTTGCATAAACAGCAAGAGGTTAAATAGGATGAATTGCTGTACAATAAGGCGGCAGAAATGGAGGAAAAGATGAACGTATATACAACAGGTAAGGTGCGGAATGTCGTACTTATGGGACATGGCGGATGCGGAAAGACAACTCTTGTAGAAGCTATGGCATATGTATCCGGTCTGACTACCAGAATGGGGAGGGTAGAAGACGGAAATACAATAAGTGACTATGATAAGGAAGAAGCAAAACGATTGTTTTCGATCAATACCTCTGTTGTTCCGTTGGAATGGGAAAATACAAAAATCAATATTTTAGATACCCCGGGCTATTTTGATTTTGTAGGAGAAGTGGAAGAAGCTGTAAGTGCCGCTGATGCTGCAGTAATTGTTGTATCTGGTAAGAATGGGATAGAAGTTGGAACGATTAAAGCATGGGAACTCTGCGAAAAGTATCAGATTCCTCGTATGATATTTGTTACGGATATGGATTTGGATCATGCCAGTTTTCGTCAGGCACTGCAGGATATGACCGATGTATTTGGAAAGAGAATTGCACCATTCCATCTGCCGATTCGAGAAGACGAAAAGTTTATTGGGTTTGTGAATGTAGTAAAGATGGCAGGAAGAAAGTTTACCAGTATTACAGAATATGAAGATTTTGATATTCCAGATTATTCTATGGAGAATTTAAAAATTGCAAGAGATGCCCTGATGGAAGCAGTAGCAGAGACCAGTGAAGAATATATGGATCGCTATTTTGCCGGTGAAGAATTTACACAGGACGAGATTTTAGGAGCAATTCGTTCTCATGTACGTGACTGTGGAATGATTCCGGTGCTGATGGGATCAGGATTAAATGGAATCGGAGCTAGAATGTTATTGCAGGGATTGGTACATTATATTCCGTCACCAATGGAACGCAGTATTTCTGGTACAGATTATAAAAATAATGATGTATTTGAAGCTGATTATAAAGAAGATAAAGCATTTTCCGCTAAGATATTTAAGACGATTGCCGATCCATTTATTGGAAAATATTCACTGATTAAAGTTTGCTCCGGTGTATTAAAAGCCGATATGAATATTTACAATGTAGATAAGGATATAGAGGAAAAAGTGTCGAAGATCTATATTATGCAGGGAAAAACCCCGATTGAAGTAAAAGAACTTCATGCTGGAGATATTGGTGCAGTAGGAAAGTTAAGTAATGCTTCAACTGGAGATACTCTTTGTACAAAGGCAAAACCGATTTCTTATGAAAAGCCGGAGATTTCTGTTCCTTATACTTATATGCGTTATAAGACAAAGAAAAAGGGAGACGAGGATAAGGTATCTACTTCTCTGCAGAAATTGATGGATGAAGATTTGACATTAAAATTGGTAAATGATAAAGAAAACCGGCAGCTTTTGCTTTATGGAATCGGTGAACAGCAGTTAGAGATTGTAGTAAGCAAACTTGCTGAGCGTTATAAAGTTGAGATAGAGTTGAGCAAGCCAAAAGTAGCATTCCGTGAGACTGTTCGGAAAAAGGTAAGAGTACAGGGAAAATATAAGAAACAGTCAGGCGGACATGGACAGTATGGAGATGTACATATTGAACTGGAGCCTTCTGGGGAAGCAGAACGTCCATATGTATTTGAAGAGAAGATATTTGGCGGTGCAGTGCCAAGGAATTTCTTCCCTGCAGTAGAAAAGGGTGTACAGGAAGCCGTTTTAAAGGGACCGCTGGCGGCTTATCCGGTAGTGGGAGTAAAAGTAACACTGGTAGATGGTTCTTATCATCCGGTAGATTCTTCGGAAATGGCATTTAAGACGGCTACGATTATGGCATTTAAAAAGGCATTTTTAGAAGCATCTCCTGTATTGCTAGAGCCGATTGTATCTTTAAAAGTAGAAGTACCGGATAAATATACCGGCGATATTATGGGAGATCTGAATAAGAGAAGGGGAAGAGTACTTGGAATGAATCCAAATCGCTCAGGTTATCAGACGATTGAAGCAGATATTCCTATGTCCGAATTGTTCCGCTATTCAACTGATTTGCGTTCAATGACCGGAGGAATGGGAACCTATTCTTATGAATTCAGCCGCTATGAACAGGCACCTTCTGATGTGCAGGCAAAGGAAATTGAAGCAAGGGCAAATAAAGTAGATAAAATGGAAGAATAGCAATAGCCAGATAAAAATAGACTAAGAAAGAAAATAAAAAGACTTGTATAAGAAGGAGTGAAACTTATGCAAGCCTTTTTATTTATTAAAATAAGAGATGTTTTATTATAAAAAATCAAAAAACATCTCTTATTTTTAAATTTTTAAAAATATTTTATTTTCTAGAACTTTCCAGCTTTTGCTGCTTCTTCAATTGAAACAGCTACAGCTACGGTAGCACCAACCATAGGATTGTTGCCCATTCCGATTAATCCCATCATTTCAACATGAGCCGGAACAGAAGAGGAACCTGCAAATTGTGCATCTGAGTGCATACGTCCCATTGTATCTGTCATACCATAGGAAGCCGGCCCTGCAGCCATAT
>CAJUEI010000239.1 GCA_910585255.1 uncultured Lachnospiraceae bacterium | reverse complement strand
ACCGGGGTGCAATTCGCCCGTACAGCGGGCTAAACACACCCCTTTTTTGGGCACAAGTGCCCAAAAATCCTACAGAGCTGACAGAACACAAAGAACTTCTAAGTTTCCTCCGAAGTCGCTGCAGAACAGATACCGAAGAGAAAGACGGCTGTTTTTTCGCAAGCCACAGCTAAGAGAAGAGAAAACGCCAGAATATTTTTTGGAGAATAAAATGATAAAATTATATAAACCACAATTAGAGGATCTTTGGTTCCGCAAAAAGTTTATGAGCGATGAAGCAACGATGTCCTATAATCATGCATATGGAGGAACGATTGCATTTCCTGAAAGCACATGGTCTAATTGGTATAATAAGTGGATTCTCAATCACGAAAATAAGCGTTTTTATCGCTATCTAAAGAGACAGGAACCAGATGAATGTATCGGAGAAATAGCCTATTATTTTGACAGTGATGAAAAAATTTGGATCGCAGATATAATTGTAGCTTCTATATATCGTGGCAGAGGGTATGGAACACAAGGGTTAAACTTGCTATGCAAAACCGCTGCAGAGAATGGAATTAATGTTCTTTATGACAATATAGCAATCGACAATCCGTCTATTTCTTTATTTCTGAAAAATGGATTTCATGAAGAATCCCACACGGATAAAATTATTATATTAAAAAAAGACTTGCAAAAATAACACCTAAATTTATAGAACGATTCAATTGGTATAAAAATAGAACCACTTTTTTGAAATGATATGGTCGCAATCTCATTGGCTTTAGACAATGGGTAGTTTACAAAAGTAAAAAATAAAAGCAAAAAAGGTCTTTTATTAAGTAAATTCGTTCAGTAAACAGGAGGTTTGGCAGGGAAAATAGAGGGGAATGGCGACTTTGGAGGGTGTTAGAGCGTCTTAGTATTCTGCTCAATCCTTAGCGATTTTCGGGCACGGATGCCCGAAAAAGGCACTTGACTAGCCATGGATGGCGTATCAAGTGCTGGTCGCACCGGGAGGATATACGAAAAGGCAGAATACTTAGAGGCTCTTACACACCGTAGAGCGGAACCATTCCCCCTATTTTCCCTGCCAAACCGCCGTCCTCCCTGCCAAGTTATATCCCTCCCTGCCAAATAATGATCCTCCTTACCAAACCGCCGTCCTCCCTATCCATCATTTCCCCATCATTTTAACTAAAAAATCTTTCCCCAATTTTTTTACTTCCCTATTGACAAATAATATTATACGCTATATAATATAAAAAACAGCAATATTATACAACATATAATATTATTTCAATCAAGTACAATATGCAGCAAATCCTTTTCTATTGACGGATCGAAACCATATTGTAAAATAAGTATAACAGGAGGCAGCAATGGTATTTAATACGGGCTCTGCTCTGCTGGATGCCATCGTTCTTGCAGTTGTTGCCAGAGATGCAGAAGGAACATATGGATACAAAATTACTCAGGAAGTAAGACAAGTAATAGAATTATCAGAATCTACTTTGTATCCTGTATTGAGAAGATTATTAAAAGATGCATGTCTGGAAAGCTATGATAGGGAGTGTTCTGGCAGAAATCGAAGGTATTATCGAATTACGGAACAGGGAAAAGCACAATTAACTCTATATAAGGGTGAATGGAACGCATATTCCGAAAAAATAACAGCCATATTTGAGGGAGAGTATTGACTATGAAAAGGACAGAATTTATTGAGCAGTTACGAGATCTTCTGCGGGAAGTCGATCAGGACGAAAAAGAAGAAGCACTGCAATATTATGAAGATTATTTGGAAGAAGCTGGTATTTTAGAAAATGCAGAAGTACCAGAAACGTTTGGAACACCCCAGCGGGTTGCACAGACAGTTAGAAATGGTCTAAATGGTAGATTTGAACAGGAAGCAAAATTTACAGAAAGAGGGTTTCAAGAATTTGAAGAACAAAAGAATTTGGTGGATAGTTTTGGAGGAATTGTAAAGTCAGAAAACCAGACCTATCAGGAGGGAAAACGAGGAAAGTGGCAGGAAAAGGATAAAAGAGCAGGAATAGCAAAAATACTTTTGATTCTTGTAGTGGGAATGATAGGAGGTCCAATTGTAATTCCAATTTTGGCGTCCTTAGCAGCATTTTTATTCTGTGGCGTTATTGTAATAGGGGTGGGGGCATTTATACCGATTATCGCAGGAGCCGCTATGCTGTTGGCAGGAGGAATTCTTTCCGGCTTAGGACTGGTAAAATTAATAGCAGCACCGTTTGCCGGGCTGGTACTAATCGGAACAGGATTTATTTGTTTATCACTTGGTCTTTTGGGAGTGATAGTAGGGATACAGGTATCAGTAAAGATATTGCCAAAGATAATAAGGGCAATTTGTGATGTATCGAAAAGAACCTTTCAGAGAAGAAGGGAAAGGAGAGTGTAAGAAATGGCTTTTTTGGGAAGAACAGGTTTAATTTTATCGGCAGGTTTTCTGCTGGCGGGAGGAATTCTCTTTGGTATCGGTGCGGCAAATGGAGGAACCGATCAGGTACGAGTAATGGCAGAAAATGGAGAATTAAGTATAGGAGGAAGTCATCTGTTTTATCCGAACAAACATCGGCAATTTACAGAGTTGGATACTATGTGTGTAATTGAAGATGGAGAATATGCAGAAGCTGTTTTAGAATCGGAATTAATCAGACAGTATGAGCAGACAGATGCAGGGTGGTGGGAATACGAAGAAAATGGAAAACAAATCGCTAAGAAAGAGGAGATTCAGAAATTAAAGATTGATTGGAACAGCAACTTTAGTATTTGTCTTATAGAAGGAGATTATTTTCAGATGACAATAGAGGATTCTGAATCGGATTGTTATAAAATAAATGGAGATTCCTTGGAGATTGTCTCGAAAAAGGGCAGCTTTGGAGAGTGTATGCTTTATATTCCAAAAGATTGGGTGGGAAAAGAAATTGATATTTCGATTGGAGCAGGTTCTTTTTATTCTGATTTCTTACATGCAGATAAGATTAAGATAGATGTTGGAGCAGGCTATATGGAAGGAAATTCTGTAATGGCAGATCAATTTGATGTGGAGGTTGGAAGCGGATCGCTGATACTTTCTAAACTTCGGACAAAAAATGCAGAAATTGAAATTGGATTAGGAATGGCTGAAATTTTGAATGGAACGATTACAGAGGATTTGGATGCAGAGTGTGGAATGGGAGGATTGACCTTATATTTAACCGGGAAAGAATCCGATCACAATTATAAAGTATCTTCTACAGGAAATTTGAATATTGGAGAATATAGTCACTCTGGATTCCATTCAGATTATGAGATTAATAATCATGTATCTAGCAATTTTGAGATAAAGTGTGGATTGGGAAGTATCGATATTTATTTTGAAGAAATAAATTATTAATATAGGATTAGGAAAGAGAGGAAAAGAAAATGAGTAATGACTATAAAAAATTAGTACGTTCAAAAAATAATCGTATGGTATGCGGAGTTTGTGCAGGAGTAGCAGAGTATTTTAATTTAGATCCTACGGTAGTACGTCTTTTGGCAGTACTTGCCGGAGTGGCAAGTGCAGGAACGGTAATGATTGCTTATTTGGTTGCAGCAGTGATTATTCCAGAGGAGTGGTAGAAGTAGACAGATAATTATAATTTTGCACAAAAATAGAGGGACTGTCTTTCTGAAATAGTAACAAAATTTTGAATTTTACAAATGTTTACTGTTATTAATCTGATTTGTATGATAAAATAGGATTATCATTTAGGAAAGGCAGGATTTCACTATGACAAGTGTATTTGAAAAAGGAACATATGTTTTATGCAGCAGTCATGGGGTATGTCGAATTGATGAGATTACAAAGATGGATCTTTTTCAGTCAGGGGAGGAACGGGTTTATTATGTATTATCACAGGTGGATCATGGCACAAGCCGATTCTATATACCAGTAGATAATCAGAAAATTCGGATGCGTGCTTTGTTAAGTGAAGAAGAAGCAAAACTGCTGATAAAGAGGATACCAGAGATTGAAAAGCTATGGATTTCAAATGAGAAGGAGAGAGAACAGGCTTATAAGGCAGCTTTACAGACATGTGATTGTGAAGAGACAGTAAAGATTATTAAGACACTTTATGGAAGGAAACAGTTACGATTAGAAAACGGAAAAAAGATTACAGCAGTAGATATGAAATATCTTCGGCTGGCGGAACAGCAGCTTTATGGAGAATTGGCTGTAGTATTTTCAATGGAACGAAGTAAGGTAGAAAAGTATCTGGCAGAGTATATGGAAGAAGAAAAGCGGGCAGCGGAGTGGTAAGTACTGTCCGCTTTTTAAAATATTATTTTATTCTATACATTGTAAAAGGTATTGCATTTTAGAAATGCTTTTTTCTTGTGAAGAGATAATAGAGGTTAGAAGGGGCTTTAGTTTGGGACAGATTGGATATTGAAGTGTAGTTTCTGACATTTTAACAGCTCCTTCATGGTGGGGAATCATTTCATAAATAAAATCGGTATTGATTTGATTTAATATGGGAGCATGTTTCATCTCAAAAAACATGATGTGCATAATCTGACGGAGTTTGCGATGAAACAGGGATAAATCCTGTTTGGAATTTGTAAAGGTTTGGGATTGAAACTGAATTTGCTGCATATTTTCAATATTTTTGGTCTGTTCTTCTATAATTTGTAAGGCGATGTTTTGCAGGGGAATATTAGTAGTGTAGCGGAGAAGATTTTCTGATATTTGAATAGCAGCTTGGTGGTGCGGAATCATTTGGAGAATAAAAGAATAAGAGATACTATCGGTTTGGCTGGTTTGTGACATAGAGGAAATCATTTTATTAAGGATAGAATCGTATGTTTGAAGGTAAGTGTGGGTAACATTACTTAATGTGGTGGGAAAATTTGGTATATCTTTCATAACAGTATACCTTTCTATCTTAGATTGTTTGATTTAGTATATGCATAATCGAAGTATGAGGGATTGCATCATTGGAAATTCTTTATAGTCTAAAAGTAAATTTATACAAATTAAATGATAAAAAATGGTTGACAAATTTTATGATTCGTGATAGTATCTATTTTGTTGTCAACTGGTAAAATAAAGATAATTAAAATAAAAGATATAGTTTAGAAAATAGAAAATTATCTAAAAATAGCAAGTGAAAAAATAATTGAAAAAGTAGTTGACAAATCAGAAATGATATGATAAACTAAACAAGCTATCGATGAGGTAGAGAATAGAACATTGATAATTGAACAGTATATGAAATATAAACCAACCTTGAAAATTCAAA
>CAJUEI010000238.1 GCA_910585255.1 uncultured Lachnospiraceae bacterium | reverse complement strand
ATCCGTCAGCTTACTGAACGATTCCTTTGAACACCCATATACCATCGAGTAGGAAAATTTCCTCTCCTTACTCGCTGCACCAAGCGTCCATCAGCTCCGCTAACATCGTTCCCTTGGACGCCCGCATACATAAAAAAATGCAGACACGCAAAAAGCATATCTGCACCGTTCTTCCGCAAATGATGTCCCTACGTTGGCATTATCCAAATCAGGTTTTAAGGGTAAAAGCCTCACATGCTTACTCTCAGCCTATTCTAATAAGCTCCCCATATATTTCTATTATAACCTCTTTTTAAAAAAACACAATCCCCTTTTTCCAACAAAATCCTTTAACCCCTCCCAACACCATACCTCATTTGAACCTCTATTTTTTACTGAAATTATTCGAACCAAGTCCAATCAAATCCAACACCATACCTCATTTGAACTCCTATCTTTTACTGAAATTGGTCCAACCAAGTCCAATCAAATCCAACATCGTACCTCATTTGAGCCTCTATCTTTTACTCTATCGGCAGGATAAATCAGCCAGAACAAAGAAGCAATTTCTTGCTGACGTGACTTCGGAGAAAAGTTAGAAAGTCTTATGCTTTTGTCGATCCACTAGGATTTTTTGCCATTCCCGAATGGCAAAAAAAGGGGTGTGTTTAGCCCGCTGCACGGGCGAATTGCACCCCGGTCCGTCCGGCTGGATGCATCAAAATTCAAAAGCGTTAGACTTTCTTACTTTTCGGAGAGCGGAACGTCAGCAAGAAATTGCTTCTTTGTTCTAGCGTCCCCCCACCCCCATCCAATCATGAAAAAATCCCCCTACCCCTGAGTCCGAACCTCATCCAAAAGCCCCATTTTCAACTCATAATAATCCGGTGTCATATCCAAATAGTGATTATGCGGATTCTCCAACCGCTGCTCCTCCTCCCAAATCTCATTCTCCAACTGCTTATTTACATACTCCGCAATTTCCTTTAAACTTTCCTCTGGATAAACACAAACCCCATTTAAAAACACCGGCACCTGCAGCACCTTCCCCGTACAACGTTCAAAAAATCGATTCTTCCAAGGCTTAATCGGATCTACATACCGCACAGGCTTAGTAAAATCAATTTCTTCTCCCTTCTTAGCAATCATATCCGCCACAGCCTTCCCGCTCTCATCAAAAATCCGATACACCTCCTTAATCCCAGGATTGGTAATCTTTTCCACATTCTCCGATACCTTAATCCGCGGCTCAAATCTCCCATTTTCCTCTACAGCAGAAATCTTATAAACCGCACCAAACACCGGATCAGACTTTGAAGTAATCAGCCGCTCTCCTACCCCAAAACTATCAATTTTTGCCCCCTGATTCAGCAAAGAAGTAATCGTATACTCGTCCAAACTATTAGAAGCGACAATCTTACAATCTGACAACCCGGCAGCGTCCAATAGCTTCCTTGCCTTCTTCGAAAGATAAGCCAAATCTCCACTGTCAATCCGCACTCCTTTTAACCGTTTTCCAAGTGGCTCTAGCACTTCCTTTGCCACACGAATCGCATTAGGAATCCCGCTTTTAATCACATCATAAGTATCGATTAATAAAACCGTATTATCTGGATAACATTCTGCATATTTTTTAAATGCAGTAAATTCATCCCGGTAAAACATCACCCAGCTATGAGCCATTGTCCCGCTTACCGGAATCTGAAACATCTGCCCGGCAAGCACGGTAGCAGTCGAACCCACCCCGCCAATGTAAGCCGCTCTCGCCCCATACACAGCCGCATCCATATTGTGTGCCCGTCTGGCTCCAAAATCCGAAACTCCTCTTCCCTGTGCCGTCTTTACAATCCGCTTTGTCTTTGTTGCAATCAAAGACTGATGGTTAATCTGAAGCAAAATCGCCGTCTCAATCAACTGTGCATCAATCAAAGGTGCAATCACCGTAAGAATCGGTTCATTTGGATACATAATTGTTCCTTCTCGAAACGCATAAATATCTCCAGTAAACTTAAAATCTCCTAAATACTTTAAAAAGTCCTCTTCAAAAATCTGCTGTTCCCTTAAATAAGCAATATCTTCCTCCGAAAAATGCAGTTCCTCAATATATTCAATAATCTGCTGCAGCCCAGCAAAAATCGAATACCCCGCCTGATCGGGATTCCGCCGATAAAATACATCAAACGCCACCCGAGCATCCCTATTCTCGTTATGAAAATAACCATTGCTCATTGTCATCTCATAAAAATCCATTACCATTGATAAATTTCGTTCTCTACTCTGTTTAATACCCATAATTCCTCTCCTCGTTAAAATAAAATAAATCATGTTTTACCTAGTTTACATCATAATCCTAAAAAAGTATAGCAAAACTTGCATTTTTGAGTCAAATCGGATATTCGCAATCCGCTTTGCTACTTGCTCATAACCTCATAGCTGCTATCGCAGCTTTTCAGTGGGAGTCTGCACTCCCACTGAAACAAGGAAGTCCCCCACTTTCGCCTTGGCGGCTTAGAAGCGGGGGACTTCCTTGATGAGGTTAAAAAATTATCAATTTTATGTTGCACCCCTATCTCAATCATAAAAAATACCCCAAAATAAATCGAGTAGGGAAATAAATTTCTCCCTACTCATTCTGCTGACATAACTATCTATTTTTTTATTCTTTCTTCGTTCCTTCCGCATCCAATAACTCCTGAAGCAATCCCTCCAAAGAAGTCCCCCGCAAAAGCCGATTGGTCACATCCGAAACCGATTCTTTGCCGGCAATCGCATACGCCCCCATTGCCTTTGATACCGTTCCAATCAACTCCGCATTTGCCTGTGCAGTCATAGAAGCCACCAACTCCGGGGAAATACTTTCAAATACCTTGCGAACTGCCTCAATATAAGCACTCTGCCTTTCCAATTCAAACCGCCCTAATTTCTCCTGCCTATACAGCTCTGCATCCTCCCATTCCTTCCGGCGTGCCAGCTTTGCTTTCAATATCTGATCCAGCATACTCTGTACCGATGCTTCCTCCTCTTTTACTGCCCGAAAAGCTGCTTCCTTTGCCCGTTTCTCTGTCTCTTCACTGCTTATCTTTTCTAACTTTAATTTATTTTCTAAAACCAGCTTATAGGAATTTACTTGATATTGTAACTCCGCCTCTTCCTTCCTCGAATCAGACAGCTTCTTTATCACTTCTAATTCCTTTTCTGCAGCCGACAGTTCCAATGTCTTTTCAATGGTACTCTTTTGATAGGAATCAATCATCTTCTGTACAGCTTCCTCTGCCCGAACCGACAGAATCTCAACGTCATGAACCCACATCCCGTTTTCCTGAAAGATTCGTCCCTCTTTCTGCAAGTTCTCCGAATTTTTTAAATCCAATACAACATTCCGAATAATATCAGAAGCATCTGCATAAAACTTTTCAATCGAATAATTCTTTGCCTCTCTTTTTAGCAGAGACTTCATCCGATCACAGAGATATTTTACATAATTTTCCACTCGAAACCATTTTTCCTGATACTCCGGCAAAAAATCCACACAATAAGAAACTTCCACCCAAACCGTTACAAAATCCTTTGTCTGCAGCTCCACCCGATCACTGACCTTATTATTATTGGTCTGCAGATACACCGTATGAAGCAAACAAGAGGCCGTCTTCGGTTTCCCAGTAGACAGCGACAAAACCTCCAATGTCTCATCATATTCCATTAAATAAGTAATCGGTCCAAGAACCACTTTCCTATTTCCGCTCTTAGAAATAACATTTACCGCATATCCCGTCCACACATCAATACTAACTACCCCATCATATTTATTGTCAATCGTAATGGTACGAGGCTTTGAATATGTACTTTTTCGGGAAAATCCAGCATCTTCCACCACAGCATTTTCCTGCCCCAAAAATCCATTCTCCAAAAAACTCGGCATCCCCAACAGACAAGAAGCAGGAATTCCGGCTGCTGCCTCTTCCTCAAACTCCTCTTGAATAATATCATTATACTTTAAAACCTCATCATTTCCAGGATACCACAGCTCACACTGCCGTTTTGTCAATTTTCTTCGAACCACCACCTCTTCAATCGGATTCACCAGATACATAGAAGCTCCCCTTACCATCTTAATTCTTCCGGTCTTCCGCTCCAAAATATATCGTCCCTCTCCGGTAGGAATCGCAATCGCATGGTGAATCACTTTGCCCTCATAGTCAATAATCGCATGCTCCGGTCTAGGATAATAGATCATCTGCTCCCTTCCAGTAATAAATAACTCCTCCCCGGCAGTATATCTCACACCATTTTCCTCATAACCAGAAACCACCTTGACATAAATTCCACTGATTTCCGACAGCTCAATTGCCTTAAACTTATATCCTCCCTCTGGATTCTCTACAAAAGTCTCATCCGGCTTTGGAAATACAACAGCCGAACCATGAACATACTTTTTCTCCCCTTCTTCATTTTTTAAAATACAGTACTCCAATTTTTCCAATGTCACAGCATCCCGAATATAATTATTCCCGCTCCCCTCAGCAGGAATTACTTCAATCCCGGTAGGCGGTATATAAAAAGAAACCTCCGTCCCCTTAATCACAAGAAGCTGTCCTGTAATATAAGAATTCTTCCTCTCCCTTGCCGATTTTCCTTCCTTTTTCGCCGCCTCTTCTACCTCCAATGCATCTGCATCATACACCCGTGCCAGCAGATACTGATTAAAATGCAGTCTATGTCCCTGAATCGCCTTTGCCATCTGTCCGGGATAAAGGGCAAAAGAAACATTCCCCCGAATATTTACCTTCTTTCCAATCTGCAGTTCTGGAAGCGAATTCGCCGTTCCAGGAACAGGATGCCGATGATCCACAGCAGGATTTTTTAAAACCACATACCAATTTTCAGGAGCCGTAGTAAACGTAGTAATCGCCTTTTCAAACCCAACCTCTTCAAACCGCTTGCTCCTCTCATTAAACACCACCAAAGCATCCGAGGTAGACAAACTCATCTTATACGATCCTACCACACAAGAAATCAACCCCTTTGTCTTATCCAACACATAAGCATATTCATTTGGATTCAGCACCAAATCTCGTTCTCTCTGCATATCCGCCACATCAGTTTCCTCCTAACTTCATCAATTTACCTAAAAAATTACGGCAGCCAAACCGCCGCCATCCATCTTCCTCTGCCAACAGGAAAAAACAGCCAGAGTTTGGAACCTCTTTCTTGCAGCTGTGACTTCGGAGGAAAGTTAGAAGCTCTTAGACTTCTGTCGATCCACTAGGATTTTTGCCATTCTCGAATGGCAAAAAAGGGGTGTG
>CAJUEI010000237.1 GCA_910585255.1 uncultured Lachnospiraceae bacterium | reverse complement strand
GTAGCTTTTATTTGTTTATCCAATCCATCCGTTTCGTACATGTGCCTTTGTCAGTTGAAAAATTCTCTCTATCATTTCGGGAATTCGAATTCTTTTCGGACAGCTTTGTATACAGAGAAGACTCGTGCACTGCCGGCAACGCTGTGCACATTCCCGAATATTTTGATCCAATTTTCGAAGTGCCCAGTACTCTTTTCCCAAAAAATAATACTGATACTGTCGAAATAATACAGAGACTTCTACTCCATAAGGACAACTGCATTTTTGGCATCGATCACATGGAATCGGAAGAAAGTCTTGTTCTAACCTCGCCATAACCCGTTCAAACGGATACCGTTTTGCTTTTAATTCTTTTCCCATTGCCTGTTCTGTCTGCTCTTGAGTTCCAAGCCCAATCAATGCACTAGAAATCGGATACGATAAAACTCCTCCTATTAATTCCTGTACTGGAAAAAAAGCTGGCAAAATTCCGGCGGCATAAACTTTATTTAACAAAAACCCTTTTTCCCGAAATTTGGGCTCCTGTTCGATTCGATTTAACATACCACACTCTAAAATATTTCCGCTGCCCTGCAAAACATCCACTCGGCTGTCACAAGCTCCTCGGTAAAGCACACTGTAATAGTGCGAAGCAATCCCAACAAACCGGATTTTTCCCTCTGCCTTACATTCTGTCAGTGCATCTAATGCCCCATACCGCTCAAAAATCTGCTCGGCATTTTTTTCATCCGCCTGATGTACAAAATAGAGATCGGCATAAGTACCTAAATTTTCATACGAACACTGCACCGCACGATACATTTCATCTCCGGTATAAAAACGTGCTTTGTCCGAAAGAATTACATGCTCTCTTCCTACTTTAGAAGCAAATATCCCGGTTTTTTTCTCGGCATCTCCATATTCCGGTACAATCGCCGTATCATAAAGGTTGCAGCCAAGCCGATAGGCATACGTTAAAACTGAAAGTGCTTCTTCTAAATTCAGTCGAAAATATTCCGGCAGTACAGGTACTTCTCCCTCTAAAATAGGAATGGTTCCAAATCCAATCTCAGAAACGAAAAGCCCTGTTTGTCCCAGTTTTCTATATCTCATCCGATTTTTCTCCTTCAGAACAAATGGCAGAAAATGAAAATGCATCTGCTTCTAATTCCGTTTGAGCCGGAATCTGTATCTGCTTGAGATTCTTGCACCAAGCAAAAGCACGCTTTCCGATTTTTTCTAAACCCTCCGGCAGAATTACCTCTTCTAGAGAATCACAAAATGCAAATGCCTCTTCTTGAATCTGCTTTACTGACTGCGGCAGCACCAGTTTTTTCAGTCTTCTGCAGCGAAAAAATGCCTTCTGCGGAATCTCTTCTATCCCCTCCGGCAGATAAACTTTTTTTAATGAGACACAGTCGGCAAATGCCTGTCTTCCAATTCGAGTCAGCCGATTGGAAAAAGGAACCCGCTCCAATCGAATACAATCGAAAAATGCCATCTCTTTTATCTCTTTTACTCCTTCGGCATGTCCGACCGATTTCAGCCATTTGCACCCTGCAAAAGCACGTTCTCCAATCCATTCCACATCCTTTGTAAACTGTGCATACGTCAGCAGATTGCTGTTTTGAAATACTTGATCTCCAATCGCAGTAATCCCTTTTACCAGTGCAAAATTTGTAATATTCCCCGTACATTCGACTAATACTCCTGCCGAATCGATTTTATAGCAATTTAAGGCATCTTCAAAAATCTGCTTAATCTTGCTTGGCAGTCCCTTCTTTTTTCGGACAGAAATCTCATCCATCGGATAAACGGTACCATCCACATCGATTACCCGCTTTAAATAGATACAATTTCGAAAGGCATGCGGTTCGATAACTAATTGAGGATTACAAAGAACCAGTTCCTGAAGACCATAGCAATTCGAAAATGCCCACCCGGAAATAATGCGGACTTCTTCTGGAATCACAACACGTCCGCTTGCCGAAGAACCATCCAATAAAATCTGATTGCAGATCACCAAAGGTTCCTCTTCCTTTTTTCGCCTTAACCACCTAGTTTCACAAAAGGCACGTTCTCCGATATATGTTACACTTTCCGGGATTTCTATTCGTTCCAGCTGAATACAATTTTTAAATACTTCCCCTAAAACAGAAACGATTCCATCTGGAATCCGCACCGCTTTGGCATCGGTTTGATATTCTAAAATCGTCTTAGGAGACTGAAAAAAGAAGCAGCCGATTCCGCTTGCATAAACTCTTCTTACCAACTCCGGCAATTCCTCTCGAAAGAGATCCTGATAATTCGAAATTCTATAAGTTTGATCGGCAATCTGTATTTCTTCTAAAAAAGTACTTCCCCAAAAAGCACTGCTGTCAAGCGTTACAGCGGAATTAACAAAAACCACTCTCTTTAAGCTGCAGCAGTCCAAAAATGCTTTTGCAGCGATCTGTACTTCCGATAAGAAAATCACTTCAGAAAGAGTTTCACAGTCAGCAAATGCCTCCTCTTTGATTTCCGCTGCCTGAATCGAAATTTTATCTAATTTTACACAGCCTTTCAAACAGCCTTCTCCCAGTTGTTCCGCTTTTTTTATCTCTATGGTTTCTAATGAAACACAATTAAAAAACAACTCTTTCGGCAGCTTTTTTATCTGCGGAAGAGATACCATCCGAAGCATTTCATTACAGGCAAATGCACGCTCTCCCACTTCTTCTGCCAAAGAGGAAACGGTAATTAGGCAGCAGCATCTTTCAAATGCACTGTTTCCAATTCGTTCTACCGAATCCGGCACAACTACTTCACAAAGCCGCGTACAGCCGTAAAAGGCAAATGCCCCAATCTCTTTTAACCCCTCTGGAAGCACCACTCTGGTAATCCGATTATTTCCATAATAAGCATAAGGAGCAACCGCCTCTATCTTTGGCATCTTTTCTGTCAAAAAAATTACTTCCCCTGCAGCACGGCTGCCGTCTATAATCGTATTTGCAATTACTGCTGAAGTACAATAAACGAACGTTTCGTTTTCTTTCCATGGCATCTGCAGCTGTCTGCTTAAAAACTCGGTATTCTGAAAAACCTGTGCCCCAATCTTAACAGGTAAGATTTTTCCGCCCTTCCAGGAACTACACCCGTAAAATGCCTCATCCCCCAGCTCCGCCTGGCACAACTCAGGTATTTCTTCTAATGCAGGACACAGAAAACATGCCCTTTCTCCTACTTTTGTTATCACTCCTTCTGCTGTAATTCGTTCCAATTTCGTGCAGTAGGCAAATACCTCATCCGACAGTACTGTTACTTTCTTAGGCAGCCGAATCTCTTTTAATAAAACACAGTCAGAAAATGCACGTGCCCCAATCCGTTCCAATGTACTTGGCAGTGTAACAGAAGTAATCCGGTGATTACCAGAAAACGCCCCGGCTGCAATAGCGGTAATCCCTTCTGGTATCACCACATCTCCAGTCCAGTCTTTTCCACATAAAAATATTGTTTTCCACACTTTCGGCACAGGAAGTTCTTCCAGCCATGCCGTTCTGTTAAAAGCTGCAAATTCAATCATCTGAAGCGAATCCGGCAGAACCAATTCCCGCAGATTACGGCACTCCCATGCAAAATATTCTGGAATTACTTTTTGCTCTCCGCAAAATACAATCCTTTTTAGCTTTTTTAAATAAGCAAAGATATTTTCTCCCCATTCCGTAAGAACCCCTTCGATTCTAACTTCCCGAAGTTCGTCACAGCAAGCAAATGCTTCTGCTTCCACATTCCAAACAGATTTTGGCAGAACAACCGACCGCAGAGAATGACACTGATAAAAAGCAAGCGTCCCAATTTTTTCTAAGGTCTCTGGAAAAACAATTTCCTTTAATCCATAACATCCATAAAATGCCTGCTGCCCGATTTCCCGCAGACTGCTACCCTCTTCCCATACAACCTGACCCAATTTTCTGCAGCGGCTAAATACAGAAGGAGCAAGACAAGTCAATCCGGCAGGCAGTTCTGCACGCAGCAGCTTTACACATCCCTCCAGTGCAGAAGCCCCCATCTTCTTTAATCCCTTTGGAAAATTTAAAGTCTGCAGCACCAAACAATCCGCAAAAGCCTCTCTTTGAATCTCTACTACACTTTCCGGCAAAATTAATTTTCCCACTGCTTCATTTCCGGCAAAGGCTCTCTCTCCTATTATAGTAATCCCGTCTGGAACCGTAACACGTGCCTCATTTCCCCAATAGCGTAACAGAACGGTTCCGCTAATACAAAAATTCTCTAAAATCTGTGTATGAATCTGCCGCACCAATTCCGGCACGGCATTTTTTCCTATTTGATTAGGAAGTCCGGTAAGAGAATAAGTCGTATCATGTAAAGTAACTCGCTTTAATGTCGTACAATTCTGAAAGGCATTTTTTTCAATTTTTATCTTTGTATCTGCACTTTGTAATACAATGTGCTCCAAATTCATACAATTCCGAAAGGCTCGTTCCCCGATTTTCTCCAAACTTGCCGGGAGATAAAGCTGTAAAATACCACGCTTATTAAAAAAACAGCTTTTGCCGATTTCCCGTATTCCTTCTGGAATCACAACTTCTTTTGGTTCTACATGAAATTCCACCAAAACCCCATGCTCTATCTCCATCATATGATAAATATCTGCCGCAATCGCCCGAATAATCGCCGGAATCTCCTCTTCTGATTCCATTACAGCAATTAAATTATCTGTTGCATACGTTTCTGTACCGACAGAAATTTCTGTTATCCTTGTACACCCGGTAAAACTGTCACTAATACACTCCGGCAATAGATTTGGAGAAATCACCAATTTTTCTAAACGAGTTGCATTAACAAACGCCTGCTTTCCCATCTTACATACCCCCGGAAGAGAAGCCCGTTCTAAACTGTCACAATATAAAAAAGCACAGTCCGAAAGCTCCGTGACTTTTTCCGGCAAACAAATTTCTTTTAGATGATGGCATCTATGAAATGCATAGGCACCAATATAACTTAATTTTTTAGAAAAAGTAATATACTCTAACTGTCGGCAGCCCTTAAACGCATAATCTTCAATCCGTTCTACCGAATCTGGAAGAAAAACTTTTTTTATCGAAGTACAGCTTTTAAAAGCTCCTGCTCCAATAATACGTACTCCGTCTGGAATCGAAACCACTTCCTCCCGCAGATAAAAAGCAATCAATCGATCCCCTTTTATTTCAAACGCTTCTGCCAATACGATAACCTCCCCTCTTCCTGTCAAATCGGATATTCGCAATCCGCTTTGCTACTTGCTCATAACCTCATCAAAGAAGTCCCAACCCACCGCTTTCGCCTTGGCGGCT
>CAJUEI010000236.1 GCA_910585255.1 uncultured Lachnospiraceae bacterium | reverse complement strand
AGCGGGCTAAACACACCCCTTTTTTTGCCATTCGGGAATGGCAAAAAATCCTAGTAGATCGACAGAAGTCTAAGAGCTTCTAACTTTCCTCCGAAGTCACACCGCTGCGATACCACACTCTGGCTGTATTTTCTCTTGCGGTACGTTTGATTTTTTATTGAGTTTCTTTTTAATGAATCTTTGAGTTTTTGTGGAAAGCCAATTATAATAAAAAAAATAAGAATATAGTTTTGATTTTGAAGAGAGAGGAAATTAGGTTATAAATTTTGTATGGTAAAGATATAGAAGGATAATGCTGCTGTCTTTGATTTTTTAACCTCATCAAGGGAGTCCCCCGCTTCTAAGCCGTCAAGGCGAAAGCGGTGGGTTGGGACTTCCTTGATGAGGTTATGAGCAAGTAGCGAAGCAGATTGCGAATATCCGATTTGACTCTATCAAGGAGGTAGCAGAGCGGATTGCGAATTTCCTTTGACTGGGGGATAGGAAACAGCAATAGAAGTGGTTAAATTGATTTACTGGAGGAAAAGACAGCTAGAGTGGGGAAGCAAGCAGTTCTTTTTTGTTGTGACTTCGGAGGAAAGTTAGAAAGTCTTATACCTCTGTCGACTTACTAGGATTTTTTGCCATTCCCGAATGGCAAAAAAAGGGGTGTGTTTAGCCCGCTGTACGGGCGAATTGCACCCCGGTCCGTCCGGTTGGATGTGCTTCGATTCAGAGGTATTAGACTTTCTTACTTTCTGGAGAGCGGAACAGCAAAAAAGGACTGCTTGCTTCCCCGCTCTGGCGTCCGGTCAAGGAAAGGTTTTTTATTTGATATGATATTGTTTTTAGAAGAATCTATTTATAAAGTAACAGATTTACTTTCATAGAGTTCCTGTGCCATAGCTGCTGCTTGGGCGGGAGTAACCGTGCCGGTAAGCAGACTGCGGATAGCGGTGCCTATGGAAAATTCATAGTGCTGTACGGAAAAACCAGATGTGGTATGTGATCCGCTTCCTCTGGTTCCTATGCTGAAACTGTCTTTTGAGGTAGACAGCCAAGGGAAAATATGAAAGTTCTTAAAATCACTATAGGCATCTGTTAGAGGAGAGGTTCCGCCTAAACGTACTAATCGGGATGCTGTATCCGGGGAGTAGTACCAATGGAAGAACTGCCGGCATGCTTCTAAGTTTTTGGAATAGCGGCAGATTCCGATTACGCCTCCTCCCAGCAAAGGATGCCGTCCGGGAACAAAGGCAGCCCCAATTTTTCCAACTACATTGGAGTGTTTGGAATTAATAACATAAGCGGCATAGTTGGAATAAATGGTGGTGGTAGCGGCTGTACCGTCAGCGAATTGGCGGACACTGTCCGGCCACCACTGCTGCTGACTGGCGTAAGGAATCAGTTTTAGATAGTCCTCCATTGCCTGTACCATAGTTGGAGTATTGAGTTTGATTTCTCCGTCTGCATCGCATATTTTATGGGCACGGGACAGATAATAAGGAAGAAAGTCACTTGCGGCAGTAGAGGCAGATCCTACTGTAATGGTAGTGCCGCAGCGGGTAGGGGAGTATGGGTTGCAGTTGACGGAAAAAAATTCGGTTACATGGAGAAATTGTTCTATTGTGGTGGGAACGGATAGAGGTTCCCGGTATTTTTCATAGTAGGCACGGCTTAATAGGGCATCACTGAATAGATCGCTTCGGTATAGGAAAATCTGTACACTGGGATCAAAAGGCAGGGTATAGGCTTTTCCGTTTGTATAGGAATAGTTGTCGTAAGAGTGATCAATTAATTTTGCCGATAGGGTGTTGGGTGTAATTCCGGCTTCTGCCAGCGGAAGGTAGGTTTTGCTTCCAAGAAGATCGAGTTTGGCTACATCCATACGGATTAAGTCATAGTGAAACCGGCTGTTTAGCAGGCGGATTTGTTCGTGGAGATCTTCATAGGGCATACTGATTAATTTTAATTGGATTCCGCTGGAAGCTTCAAACAGCGGAATTAATTTGTCCAGTGCATTGGTGGAAGGGGTATCTAGTGTAAGCATGGTTAAAAGCGTACTTTTTTTTCGGTAGGACTGACAGGGCAGTTTTGCAAAGCCTCGTGCAGACAGAGAAAGCCGTTCAGGGAAAGGTTCTTTGTGCTGCAGATAGTTTAGGATAAGTTCAAAAATCCGCAGTCCCATATGGCTGTAGTCTAGTTCATAAGTAGAAAGCCAAGGAGAAGGAAAATGTTTGCGGCTTCCTATGCTTAGAACGACAGGACGCCTTTCGGAAAAAGAAAAGTTCATGGCATCTAAAATGGCTTCTGCCCGAAGGGTACTGCTGGTAACAATTACGTCAAATTCATTTGTATCTCGTATAATATCAAAGGCTTTATTAATGGCAAGATTAAAGTCAGATGAGAAAGGCTGAACAGAAATCGGATAATCTTGCAGGGTATCTTGCAGTCCTTGAAAGAATTGGCGGATATGTGTCAGGGTAAGCGGAGCAGAGAAAAAAGCAACTTTTTTCCAGTTGTGTTCGAGTATATAACAGCCAAAGTCTTTTCCAATCTCGTAGAAAGGAAAGGAGAGAAATGTCTTGGTTGAGGAAATGTTTTCGATTTCCCGTTCGATTTGGACAACTGGGCAGGGGAGGGCATGGTAGAGCTGACTTTCTTGTTCTCCTAGACAGGAGGCGGTGACAACAGCAGCTAAACGAGAGGTGGGAAGCTGATGAAGAATGGCTTCCTCTCTGCCCGCGATATCATCTGTTGTATAGATATTGACTTCATAGCCAGCCTGCTGAAAAGAAATTTGGAGAGAGGAATACAAATCCAAATAAATGGTTTCACTGAGAGAAGGAAGAATAACAGCAACCGCATCAGGTGTTCCCTGACGCAGTGCCTGTGCCTGTGCATTGGGCACATAGCCTAACCGTTTAGCGGCTTCTTCTACCAAACGGATCTTTTCGATACTTACTTTTCCGGTTTTATTTAATACATTGGACACGGTTCCATGAGATACTCCTGCTTCACGGGCAATGTCTTTAATTGTAGGCATATGCTTGTCCTCCTAATTGATTGGAACTTTCAAATATTTCTAATTTCTTATATTTCTAACCTTAACAATAACAAAAAAGTAGTTTTTGTGCAAGAGTAAAGAAAAAATTAGAACGAACCAATTATTAAAAATAGTAAAAATGTGGAAAATAATTCGAATAATGGGAAATAAAATAGACAAAATGATAAGAAAATACAAAAAATTTTAAAAAAGTTTGAGAAAAAGTACAAAATTTTTATTGACACGTACCAATAAAAGGGATATAATCAAATTGTCAAGGGGAAGAAAAATTCCCAAAGAGAGATACCCATATATTATTTTCAAACGAAGGAGGTTCATATGAAGAAAAAATTTGCGATTCTATTGGTGTTCGCTATGCTGTTCAGTCTGACGGCCTGCGGAACGAATTCCGGTACAGCACCGACTACCACATCGAAACAACAGGAAACAATCACGCAGAAGACAGAGGATCTGTCGTCACAGAATGGGGAAACAGCAAATCAGACAAACACCTTAGGAACAGGAGTGATGATTACAATTTATACTAATTCCGGATCGGACGGACGAGGGGAGTGGCTTACGGAACGTGCCGCACAGGACGGATTTCGGATTCAATTTATTGACGCTGGTGCTGCTGAAGTGCAGAACCGGTTATTGGCAGAGAAAAATGCTCCGATTGCTGATGTAGTCTATGGACTGAATTCTATTATTTGGGAATCCTTAAAGACAGAGAATATTTTAGTTCCTTATACTCCGGTGTGGGCATCTGAAGTATCAGAGGGTTTAAACGATCCAGAGGGATATTATCATGCGATTGTAAAGCAGGCGATTTTATTGGTACATGACAAAAAGCAAGTAGCAGATGCCGATGCTCCTTCCGATTGGATCGATCTGTGGACGAATGAGGCTTTTGATGGAAAGTATCAATATTTAACCAGTTTGGCAGGGGGAACGGTACGAAATGTATTGGCAGGAATTTTAACCCGTTATGCCGATCCAGCAGGGGATTTGGGAATCTCGGATGAAGGCTGGGAACAGATTGCACAGTATTATCAGCATGGTGTTCCAGTGGAGAGCGGAAAAGATCTATATGCCAATATTGCAGATACCAATGATCCAGTGCAGTTTGGGCAGATGTGGTCAAGCGGAATTGAAACCAGAGACGAGCAGTATGGTACGGAGACAGGGTATGCCATTCCAGAAGTAGGAGTTCCTTATGCAGTAGAATCCGTAGCGATTGTAAACGGAACAAAGAATGAAGAAGAGGCACAGCGGTTTGTGGACTGGTTTGGAAGTGCACAGATTCAGGGAGAGTGGGCAAAGCAGTTTTCTACACTGCCTGCCAATCAAAATGCAGTTGATCAAGCAAATGAGTTTAATCAGGAAATTGCAAAATTACCGTCACAAAATATTGATTGGGCATTAGTAGCAAAGAATATTGATGCATGGTGCGAAAAAATTGAATTAAATTATATACCATAATAAAACAGAATAATAATACGGGATTTCCTTGACAAAAATAAATAGAAAGAAGACACCATTCCTTTGTCGGCACAGTTCAGCGTTTTTTTGTTGGATTTTGTTTTAGCTGAATTGTGCCGGTATATTACAGTAAGGATAAACTAGAAGAAGAGAAGGAGAAGCAGATATGATAAAGCTGGATCAGATTGAGGTGACATTTGGGGATTTTGTAGCGTTAAAAAATATCAATATTCATGTAAAGGAAGGGGAATTTTTTACTTTTTTAGGTCCATCCGGCTGTGGAAAAACAACTACACTGCGTACAATTACAGGTTTTATAAAGCCCAGCGGCGGGCGAGTCAGTGTCCGAGGGGTAGATATTACAGATACTCCGATTGAAAAGAGAAATATCGGTATGGTATTTCAAAGCTATGCGTTGTTTCCGACTATGAGTGTATATGAAAATATTGCTTTTGGTTTAAAAGTGCAGAAGATGAGAAAAGAAGATATTCGGCAAAAGGTATATGCAATGGCGGAAAAGGTAGATTTAAGCGAGGAGCAGCTTCAGAAAAAGGTATCTCAGCTTTCCGGCGGGCAGCAGCAGAGAGTGGCGATTGCCAGAGCACTGGTAACATCTCCAGAGATTATCTGTTTAGATGAACCTCTGTCTAATTTGGATGCGAAACTTCGGGTTCAGCTTCGGAACGAATTAAAAGATCTGCAGAAGAGGTTTGGGATTACAACGGTATATGTCACACATGATCAGGAAGAGGCACTGACGCTGTCTGACCGGATTGCCGTATTTAATAAGGGGGAAAAATCTCCCAGACGGTGCTTCC
>CAJUEI010000235.1 GCA_910585255.1 uncultured Lachnospiraceae bacterium | reverse complement strand
TGTCGATCCACTAGGATTTTTTGCCATTGTCAAATGGCAAAAAAAGGGGTGTGTTTAGCCCGCTGCACGGGCGAATTGCACCCCGATCCGTCCGGCTGGATACAAATAAATCCACAAGCATTAGACGCTCTTACTTTCCGCAGAGCGGAACAGCGAAAAGAAATGGTTTCCCCACTCTGGCGTCCTCCCCCCAACCCCCATACAATAGCTCCATTACAACTGATTTATCGTATCTGTAATTGCCATATTACAGATTCGCCTTACCGGAGCATATACCGCAGCAGCAGCGGAAACTAAATCAAATAAAACAATAATCCCAAGCAGTGGTATCGGCAGCTTCCATGGAATTCCAAAATATCGCGTAAGCAGCTTACTATGCAAAAAATGACTTACTGCTATTCCTATACTGCACCCCATAATAAGACCAGAAATCGCATAAGTAAATGCTTCTGCTGCAATCATTCGGATAAGCTGTCTGCTGTCCATACCAACAGCCCGCATAGCACCATACTGTTTCATCCGGGCAGTTACACTCATAGAAATACTATTAATCATATTAAACATGGTAATCATTGCAATAATTGCCAAAAAACAATACATCACAAACCCTGTTGCCAAATATGTCTTGGCATCTTCCTGATTGCGTTTTCTCATATCCGTGAAAATAACATTACTTTCTGCAAAAGCATTAATTTCCTGTATAGTTTTATCTGCAGCATCCCTGCCTAACTGTATTCCAATCAGGTTATTCTTTGTTTCTCCTGTCAGCCATTCGAATGTTTCTTGAGAACAAATTACACTATATTCACCGGGATATAGACCCTCCGTTACTGCACAAGTGATATGGATCTCTTTTCCTGCAACCTGAATAATATCTCCAACTTTCAAAGGATTATCTTTATTGATAACAGTTATTACCTTATCACTCTTTCCATAAACTTCTGACAATTCTCCTTGCACTATACTTTCTTTTATACTGTTCAGCAAATCATTGCTATAAGATGTTAAATTAATATGATCGATTTCCTCTCTTGAAGATTGTACGGGAAGCTTTTCAATATATGAACTGCTCCAAACCAACTCTACTCCCTGAATAGAGCGAATCGCATCGCTTAGACTTTGGCTCAACACCATTTCATTTGCATAACCTCCCAGCGTAATATCCGGCGACCATGACCGCATGGAAGGAATTAATTCTTGTGCAAAATTTAGACCTACTGAAAAACAAAGAAATAAGATAATACTAAGCGAAAAACTGGCAGTCATTAAAAACCAATTTTTCTTTGATACCGTTGCATGATGAATACCTAATGTCATCTCTATCTTAACCAGACTTATTTTCGATATCCGCTGTACAGATAATACTTCTGTATTACCGGAAACTGCCGCCATCGGAGAAACCTTGGCTGCACGCTTAGCAGGAGATTGTGCTGCCAATAAGACTGTGACAAGTCCAACCATTACACCACTGATAAGTCCGATAGGACTAAGAGCAAATACCGGCATAGCAGCAAACTCCCCGCCGATCCCATAGTGCAGCAGTGCACAAACACTCCAGCTCATTGTCGTTCCCAAAATCAAACCAACCGGCACCGCCGTTTTGCACCAGTTTAATGCTTCCAACCGCACAAACCGAATAACCTGCTGATGACTTGCCCCGATACACCGCATCATTCCAAAGAATTTTGTCCTCTGAACAACATTGCTGTTCATACTTCCAGAAATCATCAACACACCAGCCAGCAGTACTAAAATAAACAGAATAACTGCTATTAGGTAAAAATTTTTTACTGATTCATTTCTGCTTCGTCCTGCCATTCCCATAATTACTGTATTTTCAGAAATGTTTTCCTCTGGCAGCGTATATTTTTCTTTCATTTCTGTTATTGCATCAGAAGCTTTTGCCTCGTCCTCAAATTGAATATAATATGTGGAACTGTCCAAAACTTCATTTTGCCCCATAAATTCAGCAAAAGCGGTTCTTGTCAGATAGGCAGCAACCAGATACGTCTGCCCCTGATAATACTCTTTGTCATCTGAGCCAAAACCGGATACTAGAAAGGAAGTGGTTTGGAAAGGTGACTGCAGTGTTACACTATCGCCAATCTGTAGGTGAAGAGCCAGTTTTGCATTGGAACTAAGCATGATTTCTCCGTCATTTTGCGGAAAATCTCCTTCTTCTACAGCATGAACCATCTGTGTAAGATAGGCACGATCCGTTCCGTATAAGGTTACTTTTTTCCCATCAATATAATATGGCTGATCGGCATCTAAGTTAAATCGTTCTACCCAGCCAGCCGCCTTTACATCAGACCACCGGCTCATTTCTTCTGCAATATCCTCAGAAATATTTTCTAACCGGATATGCCAATTTCCATGTTTCTCCCGAAGCTGTACACTTTCTGCCTGGATCATCCTATCTGCCACACTAAAAATTGTAGTTACTAAAAAAACCGAAATAATAATACATAAAATTGTCATGCGATTCTGCCGTTTCCGTACTTTTGCAGAAATTGGGATAAGACTAAGATAACTTTTCATTCCCGGCACCTCCCAAAATCAGTCAGCACACCGTCTGATACCTGCAATACCCTGTCTGCAGTCTGTGCAATTCTGCGGTTATGAGTAATCATAATAATGGTCTGTTCATACTTTTTGGACGCCTCTTTTAACAGAGCAATTACCTCACTGCTGTTCTGTGTATCTAAATTTCCTGTCGGTTCGTCTGCAAGAATAAGAGAAGGGCGTGTCAGCAGAGCACGTCCAATCGCCACCCTCTGCTGCTGCCCACCAGACAACTGACTTGGCAGATGATCCCGGCGTTCTTTTAAATTCAGCACCTCAAGCAGTTCCTCCAGATACTTCCTATCCGGCTTCTGATAATCTAACAGTACCGGAAAAATAATATTCTGCTCAACGGTAAGTTCCGGCACAAGATTAAATGCCTGAAAAATAAAGCCAATATTCCTACGCCGAAACACGGTAAGTTTTCGATCCTCCATTGAAAAAATATTTTTGCCCCCAAGTATCACCTTGCCCGATGTTGGATTATCCAATGCACCAATTATATTTAAAAGCGTACTTTTTCCAGAACCAGACTCCCCAACAATAGCGACATATTCTCCCTTTGGAACGGAAAAGCTGACATTTTTTAATGCCGTTACAGCAGCCTCACCATTGCCGTAAATTTTACAAAGATTGCTGACTTTTAATAAATCCATTGTATCGACACCTCTTTCTGTTTTCATACCCTTAGCATAACAAAAGATTCCTACATCTATATTACAGCCAGACTACAATTTTGTAGGAAATCAAAGGAATTTCGGAATCTGATTGGCTACTTCCTCATAATCCTATGCTGCTATTGCAGCTTGTCAGATGGGACTTCCTTGATAAGTTAAAAAATTCATCGTAAAAGAGGTTCCAATTCCCAATGTGCTGTCAGCTTCAATTGTTCCATTATGAGCTTCCACAATCGCTTTTGTCAGCGACAAACCAAGCCCAAGCCCCTGCATATCTTTTGAAAAACGGCTTCGATAAAATCGTTTAAAAATATGGTGCAAATCCTCTGGACAGATCCCACTTCCATTATCTTTTATTGTAATTTGAACAACAGAAGCAAATACCTGCCATTCTATACAAATAAAATCGCCCTTCTCCGTATGATCAAGGGCATTTTTTACAAGATTGCTGACCGCTTCCATTATCCAACTGCGATCACAAAAAAACAGAGCCTCCTTCTCACCCGATAAGACAATTTCTTTCCCTTCCTGCTCGGCACGAAATAAAAAATATTTCTTTACACTTTCGGCAAGTTCTGCTACACTCTCAAAAGACTTTTCTAATACAATCATTCCTGCATCTAATTTTGTAATCTTCAAAAGATTCTGCACCAGCGTTTCTATCCGATCCAATTCCTGTTCCGAAAGCAGACTAAATTCCAAAATAGCAGGAATTCCTTCTGCCTCACTCTGTATAATACCATTATAAATATTTAAAGCAGCAAGCGGTGTCTTTAACTGATGCGAAATATCCGATATAGTACGTTTTAAAAATTTCTTTGTACTCTTCTCATTCTCCACATGAGCATTTAGAATAGAAACCAAAGAATTCACCTCATAAAACAGCCGAAACAACTCCCCCTCATCATTACATTCAATCATAACCTCTTTATTTCCAGATAAATACTCTGCAATCTGCGATATCGCATCTTCCATTATTCTATGCTGTTCGCTAAAGTACCTATAACAAAGGATCAAGACTGCCGCCCCCATACCCAAAGACTCTATTATAATATAATATGCTGCATTTTTAACAGAAAAAATGGCAAACGGCACAGAACCCAATATAAAAACAAAAATACACAACAAAATCCTACAAAAAAGCAATTTAATTTTTCGGTTTACAAACAATTTCATCATAGCCTTTCGCCCACCGTACTCCACTTATATCCCATACCCCGAACTGTAACAATCCTCTTTGGCTCTCCCGGATTCTCCTCAATCTTCATACGAAGCCTGCGAATATACACAGTAAGGGAACGCTGATCAATATAATTCTCATTACAGTCCCACAATTTCTCCAAAATCTGTTCCGAAGAAAGAATCCGATCTGAATTTTCCAAAAACAGACATAACAATTTATACTCACTCGCCGTCAGATCCAACAGCTCTCCGTTTTTATATACTTCCCCCTTTAAAAGCCGGACACTTATCCCATTCGAATTCAACTCTGTAACAGCAGAATAAAAATTTTCACTCCTGCGAAACAAAGCATGAATTCTAGACAAAAATACCGCCAATTTAAAAGGCTTTGTCATATAATCATCTCCCCCAATCTCAAGTCCCATAATAATATCCGTTTCTTCATCAGCAGCCGTTAAAAACAAAACCGGTATTTTTGAAGTTTGACGCAGCTTCTTACAAAAATCAAAACCAGAACCATCAGGAAGCGAAACATCTAAAACAGCCAGATCATATTCCCCCTTTGCCCACAATCGATCCGCTTCCAACGCTGTACGAGCAACCGCCACTTCATACCCCTGCTTTTTCAAAGCAAAAGACAGTCCATTAATCAAACTCAAATCATCTTCCAATAAAAAAATCCGTTTCATCTGCCCTCCCATTCCCTTTCCTCTATTACTCTTAAACCCATCCATCCCATTAAAAGTCCATTCATAACATCCTATATTTTAATTCCCTTTCCTCTCTATCAATTCCCCACAATACAACAAACCAAACTAACTTTCTTTATACCATAACATCCCGCAAAAGAAACAATAAACCATAAACCTTCCGGCAGGAAAAAACAGCCAGAGTGGGAAAGCGATTCCTTCCCGCTGTGACTTCGGAGGAAAGTTAGAACGTCTTATGCTTTTGTCGATCCACTAGG
>CAJUEI010000234.1 GCA_910585255.1 uncultured Lachnospiraceae bacterium | reverse complement strand
TGGAAAATGGGAACATTCCGTTAAGGTGTGTTCCCATTTCTTTTATGCACACAGGTATCTAAAGGAGATAGGTTAGCAGAGCGGACAGATGCTGGGTGCCGCGAGTAGGAGAAGCAGTCTTCTCTACTCGATTTTAGAAAGGCAGGAAAAAAGATATGTTTGCAGACAGAGCAACAATATGGATTAAATCAGGAAAGGGCGGAGACGGATGTGTTAGTTTCCGGCGGGAAATGTTTGTTGCTGCCGGAGGACCAGATGGCGGAGACGGCGGCAACGGAGGAGATATTATCTTTGAAGTAGACGAAGGGTTAAATACGCTTACAGATTTTCGGTATATCCGAAAGTATGCAGCGGAAAATGGAGAGGATGGTCGGTCAAGAAACTGTCATGGAAAGAGCGGAGAAGATCTGGTTGTAAAAGTTCCGGCGGGAACGATTATTCGGGAGGAATCCACTGGAAAAATAGTAGCGGATATGTCAGGAGAAAACCGGCGGGAGATAATTTTAAAAGGCGGACGCGGAGGAAAGGGGAACCGGCACTATGCCACAGCAACCATGCAGGTTCCGAAATATGCCCAGCCCGGACAGCCAGCAAAGGAACTGACGGTTCTTTTAGAATTAAAAGTAATTGCAGATGTGGGATTGGTAGGCTTTCCTAATGTAGGAAAATCCACTCTGCTTTCCCGTGTTACCAATGCCAAACCAAAGATCGCCAACTATCATTTTACAACGTTAAATCCCAATTTAGGGGTAGTCGATTTAGACGGACATCAGGGATTTGTGATTGCGGATATTCCGGGATTAATAGAGGGAGCATCAAAAGGAGTAGGCTTAGGACATGAATTTTTGCGTCATATTGAACGGACAAAGGTGTTAATCCATTTAGTAGATGCGGCTTCTACGGAAGGAAGAGATCCGATTGCAGATATCTATGCGATTCAGGCAGAGTTAAATGCTTATAATCCAGAACTTTGCAAGCGTCCGCAAGTAATCGCAGCCAATAAAATCGATGCGATTTTTTGTGAGGAAGGGGCTCCTGATCCGATTACACGAATTCGAGAAGAATTTGAACCACAGGGAATTTCGGTATTTCCGATTTCTGCTGTAAGCGGAAAAGGATTAAAAGAATTATTATATTCTGTACAGGAACTGCTTTCTGCTGCAGATACCGCTCCTATTGTATTTGAAAAAGAATTCTTTCCAGAATTTATGCAGGAACCGGATCTGCCTTATACGGTAGAAAAGATAGAAGACGGTTTCTTTTCTGTAGAAGGACCTAGAGTGGAGCGGATGCTAGGTTATACCAATTTAGATTCTGAGAAGGGATTTGAATTTTTTCAGAAATTTTTAAAAGTAAACGGTATTTTGGACGAATTAGAACAGCTTGGTATTACAGAGGGTGATACGGTACGGATTTATGGATTTGAATTTGAATATTTTAAATAGTTTTTTAGAGGGAATTGCTTTTTTTTATTGATTAATTAGGAATTTTATGGTATCCTATAGAATACTGTGATAATACTGTAAAGGATAGATATAGGATTCAATAGCGGAGGAGAAGGAATGACAAGCAAGCAGAGAGCGTATTTAAGAAGTCTTTCGTCTGCTATAGATTCTGTCTTTCAGATTGGAAAAGCCGGTTTGACTACAGAATTTATTGATGCGGTGAAAGAGGTATTGGAGAGCCGAGAATTGATTAAGATCAATGTATTAAAGAATTGTATGGAGGAGCCAAAGGAAATAGCAGATGCACTGGCATCTCATACTCGTTCTGAGGTAGTCCAGGTTATTGGAAGAAAGATTATCTTATATAAGCAGGCAGACGAGAGAGACAGACGGAATATTGTTTTGCCAAAATAAATAACAAACGAAACAGGAGGCAGAAAAAATGGCGAAAAAAGTTGGCATATTTGGTGGAACCTTTGATCCGATTCATTCTGCACATCTGATATTAGCAGAACACGCATGGGAGCAGTTTCAATTAGATACGGTACTGCTGATGCCGTGTGCTGTGCCTCCCCATAAGGAGAGAGAAATTACACCTGCACTTCATCGAAGCCGTATGATACAGCTTGCGATTGAAGATAACAGTCATTTAAAATTATCTTGTTTTGAATTGGAGAGAATGGGAAAAACTTATACAGCAGATACGATTCAAATGTTAAACAAAGAGCATCCCGAGTGTGAGTATTTTTTTATCTTGGGTGCGGATTCTTTATTTGATATAGAAAATTGGTATCATCCAGAACAAATCTTAGAGCAGATTCGGATTATTGCTGCAGTGCGGGGCGATATGGAACGAAACGATCTGCAAAAGCAAATCGATTATTTACAGGAACGCTATCCTTCTAGTCAGATTACCTTATTAGATACGCCTCTTATTGATATTTCTTCTACTATGATTCGGGAACATGTCCGCCAAGGAAAAACCATCAAGTATTATGTACCAAAAGATGTGGAAAAATATATTTATCAGCAGAAATTATATCAGGAATCTGAGACAGGAAGGTGAATGTTACGTGCAGTACAATGTGGATAAGATCAAGCAGCATCTTAAACGAAAACAGTCTTCCGAACGCTATGAACACACAATAGGAGTTGCTTATACAGCAATCTGTATGGCAATGCGGTTTGACTGTGATTTAAAAAAAGCGGAAATAGCCGGACTGCTGCATGATTGTGCAAAGTGTTTTTCTGATGAGGCTCAATTAAGTAAATGTGAAAAATATCATATCCGTATTTCAGAGGCGGAACGTCAGGCACCTTATCTGCTTCATTCGAAATTAGGGGCATTTATAGCAATGGATAAATTCGGTATAACAGATAAGGATATGATTAATGCCATTCTCTATCATACAACAGGACGACCGGCAATGTCTACTTTAGAAAAGATTATTTATATTGCCGATTATATTGAGCCAAGACGTACAAAAGCACAAAATCTTACGGAAATCCGCCGTATGGCATTTGTTGATTTAGATATTACGATGCTGATGATTTTAGGAGATATTTTAGAATATCTTCGAAAAAAGCAGCTGGAAAATATTGATGAGATGACAGTAAAAGCATATGATTATTATAAGCAGTTGGATTTAGAAAGAAAAGAGATTCTTGAGTTAAAAGGAAAGGCAGAATAGAGAAGAAAAAATAAAGAAGAAAAAACAGGAGGGTAAACGAATGGCAGATGCAAAGGATCTGGTACAGATTGTATATCGAGCATTAGACAGCAAAAAAGGAGAAAATATTAAGATTATTGATATTTCGAATGTTTCTGTTGTAGCTGATTATTTTATTATTGCAAATGGTTCTAATCAAAATCAGGTACAGGCATTAGTGGATCAGGTACAGGAAGAGTTGTACAGAGCGGGATATGAGCCAAAACAGATCGAAGGGTATCGTACAGGCAGCTGGATTTTGATGGATTATGGAGATATTATTGTGCATGTATTTTCCAAAGAGGATCGTTTATTCTATGATTTAGAACGAATTTGGAGAGATGGACGAGAAATGGAATTAACGGAATTGATAGAATAAAACAAGTAGCAAAGCGGATTGCGAATATCCGATTTGACCCTAGCAAGGAAGTAAGATAGAAAATAAAGGGCAAAGGCAGCAGGGACTAGAGAATAAGGTCCTCTGCTGCCTGCCGGTGCTCTTTAATGAATATTGCGGCGGAATAAACCGACTACTTTTCCCAGAATTTCTACTTGATCGACAAGAATCGGTTCCATTTCGTCATTCTCGGGCTGTAAACGATAGTGATCTTCTTCTTTAAAAAAGCGTTTTACCGTAGCAGAGTCGTCTAGCAAAGCGACTACGACATCTCCATTTTCTGCTGTCTGTTGTGCTTCCACTAAGATCTGATCTCCGTCTAAGATTCCCATTTTAATCATACTGTTTCCTTTTACCACCAGCATAAAGGTATTTTTATTATGTAAATACTCGGCTGGAATCGGAAAATAACTTTCGATATTTTCTACTGCAAGCAGGGGTTCTCCTGCGGCAACCCGACCGATTACAGGTACTTTTGCCATATCCGTGCGAATGGACTGGAAGCGGTGATCTAAGATCTCAATTGCCCTTGGCTTAGTTGGATCTCTGCGGATATATCCGTTCTTCTCAAGTGTCTCTAAATGAGAATGGACAGAAGAGGTAGACTTTAAATGTACTGCCTCACAGATATCGCGTACAGCAGGCGGATATCCTTTTGAAAGGATTTCAGATTTAATATATTCTAAAATTTCTTGCTGTTTGGGAGAAATTTTTTTTTGGTTCATAGAATACCTCCTTTTTTTTTGAAATTATTATAACACAAACGATTTCTTTTTGCAAACAAATGTTTTCGAAAATATGTTTGCTTTATCAAAAAAAGAAAAACAAGGTAATGGAATAACATGAATGGATGGTATTCCCTGCCTTGTTTTTCTTTTAAATAACATGAAAATAACTAAAACGTTTCCGAATTTGTCTCTTCTGCAGATTTGGTTTCTTCTGTTTTGATGGGTTCTTCTACTACAGGTGCTTCTTCTCTATGAAGTGGAGCTTCAATCTTTGCACCGCAGGAACTGCAGAATACGGATTCTGTTGTGACTTCTGCACCGCAGTTTGGACAGGAGAATACCCCCTTAATGGTTTTAATCTGTTCCTGAAGTTCTGAGATCCGGGCTTTTGCTTCATTGATAATGGTAAAGTCATTGATATAAGCATCGGATACTTCCCCCATGTTTTCCTCGAAGTAACGCTTGCCGATTGCTAAATAGGCTTCTTTGATCTTGGATTCTTCCGATGATATCTGTCCGCTTAGTTTTGTGACTTCTGCCATATCCTTTGCTTTTTGTGCTACCATTTTGCTGGTATCAGTTACAGTTTCTCTGATTTTGCCCAAAAACGCCATTTCTATCACTCCTTATATAAAATTTTACAATTCTGTATAACAATAGTATACTCAGAATAAACTTTACTGTCAACTTAAGAATGATAAAATTGGAAAGAAAGACCAAAATGTTATAGGAAAGGTAAAGGAAATTTGTTTGGAATCCGCTCCGCTACTTTCTTGATAAGTTAAAAATAAATTTTTTTATTTTTTTTGAAAGGATTGCTTGTGATGATTCGTATCTTAATTAGAAGGGCAAATAAAATAAACCAATTTAAAAAGGAGAGATTGATTATTATGAGAAAACGTATTGTAACAACATTAGCAGTAGCATTATTTACTATTTCTGCAGCATCCACTGCTTTAGCACATGGGCATGGTCACAGTGGCGGACATCATGGGGGGTATAATTATGGATATGGGTATACGGTTCCAGATACAACTTATACCGCTCCGGCACCGGCAGTAGAAAATACGGTTCCTTTGGTTTCTGCAGTCTGTGATGTAGAAGGCTGTATGATT
>CAJUEI010000233.1 GCA_910585255.1 uncultured Lachnospiraceae bacterium | reverse complement strand
GCAGGAGCAACGATTGTTTTTAATGATATTAAGCAGGAACTGGTTGATAAGGGGATTGCCGCTTATAAAGAGCAGGGAATTGAGGCACATGGTTATGTATGTGATGTAACAAATGAAGACCAGGTAAATGAAATGGTAGCCAAAATTGAAAAAGAAGTTGGCGTAATTGATATTTTAGTAAACAATGCTGGTATTATTAAGAGAATTCCGATGATTGAAATGTCCGCAAAAGACTTTAGACAGGTAATCGATATTGACTTAAACGGACCATTTATCGTTGCAAAGGCTGTTATTCCTGCTATGATTAAGAAGGGCGGCGGAAAGATTATTAATATCTGTTCTATGATGTCTGAATTTGGACGTGAGACGGTATCGGCATATGCAGCAGCAAAGGGCGGATTAAAGATGCTGACAAAGAATATTGCATCTGAGTATGGTGAATATAACATTCAGTGTAATGGAATTGGACCAGGTTATATTGCTACTCCTCAGACTGCTCCGCTTCGTGAAGTACAGCCAGATGGTTCCCGTCATCCATTTGATCAGTTTATTATTGCAAAGACACCGGCTGCTCGTTGGGGAGAAGCAGAGGATTTGCAGGGACCAGCCGTATTCTTGGCTTCTTCTGCATCTGATTTTGTAAATGGATTGATTCTTTATGTAGATGGTGGTATTGCTGCTTATATTGGAAAACAGCCACAATAACATAATAAAAAGAAAGGCATATGTAGGAAAACATATGTCTTTCTTTTTATAAACACAGGAGTCTAAAAGAAAAAACGTTTGAAAATTTATCGTTTTATTGTGTATGAATAGTATCTATAACAGATAAATTTTTTATTCGTTTTGATGGATAATAAACTGCTATAATAGAAGAAGTCATAGTCAGGCATAAAATAATAAGAATAGACAGAAATGGGATATTCCATAGCTCTCCCCAGTAGTTTGTAATCATATGTTCAAATAAAAATTTATGAATAGGAAGTCCTATTATACAACCTGTTAAACTTCCAATTATGGCATATGTAATCGCTTCTGTGCGGATCATTTTTGTAACCTGACCGACACTCATTCCTATTGCACGCATGGAGCCATATTGTCTGATTCGTGCGGATACACTCATAGAGATACTATTCATAATATTAAATACTGTAATCATAGCGATAATGGATAGAAAGCCATAGATCAGCAGACTAAATGCCCAATAGGTACTGGTAGTTTCTTGATTGCTTTTACGTCTGTCAGAAAAAGTATAGTTGTCACCTGCCAGAGTGCGAATAGCATTTACATCTTGATCCGTTGCAGAATCGGTAAGCTGTATATCAATTACGCTGTAGTCTGTTTCACCTGTTAGATAGGTAAATGTCTCTTCAGAACAGATAATCGTTGGAATTCCATCTAATTGAAACTGATCCGTTGTAAGAATTCCTGAAATTTTCAGCTCTTTTTCCTCTATCTGTAAGAAATCCCCGGCATGAAGAAGATTGTTCTTTTCATCAATTACAAATCCTTCGTTATGATTATTATATACATTTGATAGATCTCCTTCGATTACATTATCCTTTACCCAGTCAAACTGATAGGTTTCATAGGAAATTAAATGAATTTGTTCGATCTCTTTATCGGATGTAACAGAAAGATTCTCTTGAAGCATACGACCAAAAATTCGTTTGATATAGGGTTTTTCTTTTAGCTGTTCGAGTAAAGTTCTGTCTACAGAGCAGGAGCGGTCGCTGCTTATAATAGAGAGATCGGGATGATACGGTCTTAAAGGGGTTAAAGCATGATGGACAAAAGTAAGAACCGCTGAAAAACTAAGGAATAAAATAATACTAAGTGCAAAGGAGCCTGTCATAAGGATCAGATTTTTTTTCAGGGATACCGCATGATGAATTCCAAGAGCCGTTTCAATTTTAAAAATATGGGTATTTACTGCATGATAGATAGTATTGACATGGTATGTACTTCCAGATACAGCTTCTGCAGGTGAGATTTTTGATGCACGTTTAGCAGGAGCTTGGGCAGCAAGTAATACGGTCAATATCCCTACAATGATACCGAAGATAATGCCGATTATACTGATTTCAAAGATTGGAATATAAAAAAATTGTCCGCCGACCACAAATTTTAGTCCTGCACAGAGCACCCATGTTATAGTAATTCCAAAGATAATTCCTGCAGGGATAGCCGTTTTACACCAGTTTAATGCTTCTAGTCTTACAAAATAAATGATTTGCTTTCGGCTTGCCCCGATACATCTCATCATACCGAAAAATTGTAGCCGTTCGGCAATATTGCTGTTTATGCTGCCTGCAATCATAAGAATTCCTGCTATTAAGATTAAAAGAAACAGTACACCTGCAACGAGATAAAGTCCTAGCAGATAAGAGTCGCTGCTAAATCCAGTTATCCCTAAAAGAGCTGTATTTTCAGATATCATTTTATCGGAAAGTTGGTACTGTTCCTTAATATCTGCAATGGTCGCTCGGATATTAATCTGTGGACGAAATTGAATATAATAGACAGGATAAGATTCGTTTTCTTGGTTTTTATGATAAATTTCATAAAATGCAGTCTGATTCATAAATACACCAATTGCGTCATATTGCAGGATAAGCGGCGTATTTTCGCAGAAACCGGATACGGTATAACTCAGATCGCCAATGGGAGTTTGTATTGTAACGGGATCACCTATCTGAATATCTAAAATATCTTGTGCATTAAGGGTAAGCAAAATTTCCTTTTCATTTTGAGGATAAGTACCGTCTAAAAGGCAGTCCATAATATCTGTTACAAATGTTTTATCTACTCCGCAGAACACGGCTTTTTTATGATGAATCCAATACTCTTTATCTATTTTATAGTTAAGGGCATCATACCAAGAAACAGCAGCAATATCCGGGCGTGAATAGAGGAGTTCTGCTTCCTTGCTTGGGAGATTGCGAAGCAGAATATGCCAGTTTCCGTGGTTATGAATTACACGTACTTTTTCCATTCGGATTCCCATATCAGCCATAGAAAATATAGTTGTAACAAGAAAAACAGAGAGAATAATACAAAGGATCGTCATATAGTTTTGCTTTTTATGAACTTTTGCGGAAATAGGAATAAGACTAAGATAACTTTTCATTATAATTTCCTCCTAAATCCGTTAAAATTCCATCACTAACTTGAAATACTTTATCTGCCGATGAAGTGAGATTCTTATTATGAGTAATCATCAATATCGTCTGCTGATAGTGACGGGATGCTTTTGTCAGCAAATCCATAACATCGAAACTGCTTTTGCTGTCAAGATTGCCGGTCGGTTCATCAGCCAAAATAAAAGCTGGTTTGGTTAGTAATGTACGTCCGATTGCAACTCGCTGCTGCTGCCCTCCGCTAAGCTGACTAGGTAAATGAGTACGCCGATCGGAAAGACCAAGTATGTCTAATAGTTCATTGACTGCTTTTTGATCCGGCTTACGATAGTCTAATAGAAGAGGGAATATAATATTTTGTTCCACATTTAACTCAGGAATCAGATGAAATGCTTGAAAGATAAAACCGATATTTCTTCTTCGAAAGATCGTTAGCTGGTTTTCTTTCATAGAAAACAGATCTTCATTATTTACATAGACCTTTCCTGAGGTAGGAGTATCAATTCCGCCGATACAATTCAGCAGAGTGCTCTTTCCGCTTCCAGATTCTCCTACTACTATTGCAAATTCACCTTTCTGCATAGTAAAGGAAACATTGGTAAGTGCTTTTACACTATTTTCACCTGTTCCATAGGTTTTACATAAATTTTGTACTTTTAAAATTTCCATTGTTTTGTACCTCCTTTATGTTCTATCATATCCGATGGATCTTACAATCAAGTGAATTTTAGCTTACAATTTTGTCATTTTGTAAGGAAATTGAATAAAAAATAGTGTTCCTTCTTTTGGTTTGCTCTGTACGGAAATCGTGCCGCCCTGTCCTTCGATAACGGATTTTGCAAGCGGAAGTCCCAGACCGATTCCTTGTGTAGGGGAAGAATTTTTGCTGCGGTAAAATCGCTTAAAAATATGATGGAAATCCTCTGGTTCAATTCCGCTGCCATTATCGGCAATAAAAATAGAAATCTCAATAGGAGTTCGTTTCCAGCTAATCACGATTTCTCCATTTGCATTGGTATGATCGAGGGCGTTTTTTACAATATTTCCGATTGCTTCACTTGTCCAATTGATATCACATAGGATGGTTTCATTTGGATTGCCTTTTAGGATCAGATTTTTGTTTTCATTTTCTGCTCTTATTGTAAGGCTTTCAATCGCCGTATGAATTACTTCTGTTAAGAAGTATTCCTTTTTTTCAAAGTCAATGCCTCCGGCATCAAGTCTTGTGAGTTTTAAAAGTGTTAAAATCAAGGTTTGAATTCTTTTAATAGCAATATCCGATTTTTGTGCAAATAATAATACCGTAGAATGATTGTTTGGTTCATCTAATATAATTTCATTATACATAGAGAGAGCAGCAAGCGGTGTTTTTAATTGATGAGAGATATTGGAAATCGTATTTTTTAAGAATTCCTTTGTGTTATGTTCTAATTCATTTTTGGATTTTAGGACATAAGCCATATTGTTAATACATCCAAATAAATGATAAATCGATCCGTTATCGGATTGGGGCAAATGATGCTGAAAATTGCCCTCTGAATAATTGGAAACAATTTTTACAGCCTGCTGATACAGGATTTCTCGCTTATAGAGGAAAAATAGAACCAGAGTTAGTAAAATAAAAGTGAGAAGTACAAATTTTATTCCATTTATAAGGAGTGTTTTACAACTAAAATGTAAGAGAAACGGTAAAAAACACAGATTCGTATTTTCTTGAATTCCAAGTTTGCCGAGTAGGGCTTCACCTTTTGGCGTAATGGTGGTATCGGTAATCGCTTTTGCAATAACAGATGCAGAGATGTTTTGCTCAAGTAGAGAAGAAGCTATGGCATAGTCGTGGTGAAGCATTATTTTTTGTATGGTATGTTTTTGTATATTCCATATGATTAGATCCAATAGAAAGAAAAAGAAAAGAAAGAATAGGATTGCCGTAAGAAAATTTCTTGCGGCTTTTTCATGAAGAAAATTCATTTTTTCACCTCATTCCATTGATAGCCAAACCCTCTGACTGTAATTAAATGATCTGGTTTAGAGGGATTTTTTTCTGTTTTTTCACGCAGACGCCGAATATATACAGATAGCGTATTATCGTCCACAAAACTGCCGTTTTTATCCCATAGTTCGTTTAAAATCGTATTGCGTGATACAACATGATTTTTGTTGCGTATGAATAGGCAGAGAAGACGATATTCGGCAGCAGTTAAATCTAAGAGCCTGTCTAATATCTTTTAAGAAGGAGAAAAAGAAATGCCAAAACGGT
>CAJUEI010000232.1 GCA_910585255.1 uncultured Lachnospiraceae bacterium | reverse complement strand
GTTCTCCTATGATGCTTTCGATTTATATTCGAACCGCACTGGATCAGAAAAAACAGTTATTTATCACAACACAAGATCAGTTATTTGAACAATATTTTGCAGCAATTTTAGAAAAAGAGAGAAGAGAACTTCCAGAAAACAGTGCCGAGTACTGGCAGGTAGAAGCGGCATTGTCCTATGTTCTGCCGGAACTGGCAAAGCTTATAAGTAAAAAAGAAAAGGCACTGTCAGATGCGGAATTGCTTTTTTCTGTAAAAAAATGCTACCGCCGATTAAAAGCACACTGGATCTTTCGTGTTTTTCCGCAGTGGGTTGGGCATCTGTCGGATATTCGAGATCATACCCAATATGCGGAAGAGTGGCATGGAAGGATGGTACAGGAGATTCTTTGGAGAAGGTTAGGATTTTTGGTTCGGGATGAGCAGAGACAGTATCGAATCTCGCATCAATTAATGGAAGAGTATCTGGTAAAAATACAGAAAAATTTTGAACGGAAAATGGTTTTCTATGAGAGGATGCAGAGATTTATTTTTACAACTGCAGGTACAGTAGTTTTACTGAGTGCATACCAGTGGATTTATCTGCCCTATCGGATACAGAATCAACAGATACAAAATCAGATAGAGGAAAGGGTACCCTATGAAAAAGTAATTTCAGAGAATATTTTAGACTCTGCTTATTTAGCGTATTTTTATTGTGCCGAACAGTATCGTGTATTTTCTGATCTAGTAAACTATCTTCAAGAGAATAGACAAGAGAACCGGATAGAAGAAGCAGACTATCTAGAAAAAATAGAACAGTGTGAGGCATCCTGGAAAATAGAGCGAACGATTCGAACGGAACAAACAGAAGGATATTTGGAAATTTTATTTGCTTCTGGAGAAGTAATGCCGTGGTCGAAAAAACCTTTAAATAAGGAACTCTATCAGGAACTGATTGATTTACCAAAGGAGCGTGCAGAAGAGTATCAGGAATATTTGGATCTGCTGCTTTGGAGCAGGGCAGATCAGGAACTTTGGAGCTATTTTGGAGACACTTATCTAGATGCTTTGGATGCATTATTAGAGGTGGATGCCTATTTGCTTGGAAGTTATTATGTTCAGATAATTAAGCCGGAATTAGAAGCAATGGAGCAAAGTGACTCTGAAGAAGAGAAAAAAAGTGCTCAAATCTATAGAAAAAGTCTTGCAGAGTCAGCCGCCCAGGCAAAGATTACTGATTCTGCAACGGCTCCTATAGAAAATTATAAAAAGGAGAAAACAACGGCTTTACAAGAAATAAGACAGAATGGATTGGTAAAAAAATATCATACCAGGGAGGAAAAAAGCGAGTGAGAAAAAAAGTGCGGCTTGGTCAAAAGCTTTTATTTATATGTATAACAGGACTTTTGTTAAGCTTGTTAAGCGGATGTCAAAAATCAGCAGAAGATCCGACAGACAGCCAGATAAAGACAGAACCGCTGGAAATAGCAGAATCATTAGAAACAGCAGAAAAAGAAACCATAACAGAAGAGTTAAAAATCAAAGCTAAATCGGCAGCCGAACATTTGCTTGTGGTTTGGGCTGATTATCTCCGTGTATTAGATCGTGCCTATGCAAGTGAATTGTGGGCTCTTGGATATGTGCAGGACTATTTAGAAAGCGGAGACTGGGCAGATTTAAAAAAAGCCAGAGCAGCCTGTATTGCATCAGCCCGCTATTTGTCGGAACTTTCTATGATAGAAGACGATCTGTCCGAAGAGGAATATTTATATTTAGCAAATATGGGCATTGATACCGGATATCAGTCACTGACATTTGCCTCTGCTGCAGATACAGTAGAGGGAGCCCATTCCTTTATTCGCAACCGAATGTTAGAAAATTTGGAATATCATATTTTCTATAAAGAAATAGTAGAAAATTTAAAAGACGAGATAGCAGTAGAACGAGATGCCGTTTTTTGTATGTGCCGTTACCAATGTATTGAGACCAATTATCTATTGTTTTCTCTAAAAGATTATATCCATGCAGAAGACGAGTGGGCTTCTATATCAGATACCTATCAAATCCTGTCGATGGGTGCCGAAGAATGGTTAGATACAGAACTCGATCTAAAGACAGCGGCAGATGCATGTTTAGATGAATATGAGGAAAATCTTTTAAAGCAGTCCGATGTTCTTTCTGGTCTCAATGCAGAACTCTATAATATGATGCAGATTATACAAAAAGAAGACAGTAAGGCTTTAGCAGAATCGGCATATTCTATGGTCAATTTACCGGATTTTTTGCCAATGCCAACTTGGTATGATCCAGGAAAGACAGGTTATCTTAGTTTTATTCAGAACGAGAAAGAAGAGATCTCTTATCCAGAGTCTGGAGAAGAACTTTTTGATACAGATTATGGAGTTTATATTCAGATTCAGGAAATCAGTGAAGAAGAGATAGTGGATTATCTTGCCGCAGCCGAACCATTTGCAGATCAGATCTGGAAAGGAGAAGAAGCGGCGGTTTGGTATATTTCTATGCCCGAATATCAAGTAAAAATTGATTGGAAGGAGGATCGGACAGCAACGTTTCTTTTTATTGGAGAAGATATCTCGTTTGCCCCAAGCTGGTATATTGCAAACAGCAAAAATTTTGAAGAGTAATTTACTCCTTTAGGATTTAAAAATAAAAAAATTTAACCTCATCAAGGAAGCCCCCACTTCTAAGCCGCTAAGGCGAAAGCGGTGGGTTGGGGCTTCCTTGATGAGGTTAGGAGCAAGCAGCGAAGCGGATTACAAAAATCCGATTTGACATTATAAAAAAAACACATTTCAGACAACAAAATCAGTTGAATGAAATGTGTTTTTTTGCCATTTTTCTTGATTTTTCAGGGAATAAAGGGCGGAAAGAAATTTCAAAAAAAAAATGGCTATCTAGTATTCTATAAATGTCAAGAGGAAAACAACACATCTTATTCCTAAGACAATAAATAAAAAAGGAGGATTCCGTATGGAGAAATTAATTGCAAAATTTGCACATCGGATACCGGAGCTAATTACAAGGGCGTTGGCAGGAGATGCTTCGGCAATAGCGATTTTAGCGGCAATGGGGATTACAGCGGTTATTTCCAGCAGAAAAAAGGATTAGAACAGTTAAAAACCAGAAAACAACAGAACAGATTAGGAGGAAAAAAATATGAAGGGAATGTTAGTAATGGCAGCGTATGGTTTAAAGGATTATTATAATTCGGCAGATGATATTGTGAAAACGGTAATTGATCATGGAATTGCGGCAGCTAGTGCAGCAGCCTTATCCGGTTGTATTCCCGGAACAGGAGGTGCAGTAGCAGCGGCTGTATCAATAGGAATTATTTTAAAAATGTATATTAGTCTTGGAAAACTTTTAGGAATTTATTTTGGAAACGGAGTATTAAAAGCATTGGCATCTGCTATTGTAGCTGATTTAGCCGGATCGGTTACAGCGATTCTTGCCGTATCTGCTGTAATTTCTTTTTTCCCGGGAATCGGTACATTAGGAGCGGCAACCATTACTGGTATTACAAGTTTCTGCTATGTCTATTTAGCTGGGCTTATCTATATTCAAATGGTTGGAAAAATTTTAAAGGGTGGAAAACCAATTGAGAATCTGTCAGAAGAAGAACTAAAGGCGATGGCAAAGCAGGTAGCGAATGACTTAAATATGAAAGATGCCGTAGAAGAAGCAAGGAAAGCTTATAAAAACAATAAACGTTAAAAGCAGAAAAGAAAAAGCATAGAAAAAAATAAGAGAGGAGAAAAAGGATTATGTTAGAGCATTTACTAGAAGAAGGAGCAAAGTGTGTTATAAAGCAGGGACTATTTGTAGCAGCAGATATGTTTTTACCAGGCAGCGGAGAACTACTAAGAGCAGCAGACAAAGGTTATAGAAGAGGAAAAAGAATTGCTTCAGGAATAATAGGAATAGAGGAGACATTAGATGATATAGGGGATTGCATCGATAATGTAATAGATGGACTTTAATTACATAAAAAGCGGAGAGGAATTTGTTCTGAACACAATTCCTCTCCGTTTCACATTAAGATTCTTCTGTTATTTCAGTTGTTCCTTTTGATGAATCAGTTGTATCCTCTGCTATTAATCCATAGTGTTCCCGTACCTTTTGTTCCACTTCTTTACAGATTTCAGGATTATCTCTTAGATAGCCTTTTGCATTTTCCCGTCCCTGTCCGATTTTACTGTCATTATAGGCATACCATGCCCCACTTTTTACAATAATTCCTAAATCAGCCGCTAAATCAAGAATATCTCCTTCATTCGAGATCCCTTTTCCAAACATAATATCGAATTCTGCTTCTTTAAACGGAGGAGCGATTTTATTCTTTACGACTTTAATTCTGGTTCGGTTTCCGACAATTTCACCGCCTTGTTTTAGGGACTCGATTCTTCTGACATCCATACGAATAGAGGAGTAGAACTTTAAGGCACGTCCGCCGGTTGTTGTCTCTGGATTTCCAAACATAATTCCGACTTTTTCACGAAGCTGGTTGATAAAAATAACAATACAGTTTGACTTACTGATAATAGCAGTAAGTTTTCGAAGAGCCTGTGACATCAGACGTGCCTGTAATCCTACATGAGAATCTCCCATATCCCCGTCAATTTCAGCTTTTGGAACCAATGCTGCCACGGAGTCTACAATAATAATATCTACTGCACCGGAGCGTACCAGCATTTCTGTAATTTCCAAAGCTTGTTCTCCGCAGTCTGGCTGGGAAATATAAAGGTTATCAATATCTACGCCAATGTTTTTTGCATAGACTGGATCTAATGCATGTTCTGCATCAATAAATCCGGCAATACCGCCTCTCTTTTGTACCTCTGCAATCATATGTAATGCTACCGTGGTTTTTCCGCTGGATTCTGGTCCGTAGATCTCTACTACACGTCCCTTTGGCACTCCGCCGAGTCCTAAGGCAATATCTAAACTTAATGAACCAGTAGGAACGGTTTCAATATTCATATTTGCTTTGGAGTCACCAAGTTTCATAACCGATCCTTTTCCAAACTGTCTCTCTATCTGTGTCAATGCTGCATCTAATGCTTTTAATTTGTCATCATTTCCTGTATTTGCTGCCATATTTTTTTTGCTACGGAAAAACTGCTCGTAGCATACTCCTTTCTGTTTTATAATGGTTTGGTAGGTTTTTTTACAATGGTTCGAATGTATGTTCGATTTCTGTTTCTATCATAATATAAATTAGGGAAAATGTCAACTAGATTTTTGCTCTTTTAGATATATTGCTTTTTCTTTTGATAATTGGATAGTATAAGTATAAACGGTTTTTTCGTTGCCGTCAACAGGGATTTTGACTGGAAAATAGTGCTAATTTGTTTTTGAATTTGCTTGGAAAGGTTGGTATAGAAAGAGTATTGGGGAGGACGCCAGA
>CAJUEI010000231.1 GCA_910585255.1 uncultured Lachnospiraceae bacterium | reverse complement strand
ATCTGCTCATTCCTTTACGGGCGGTTTCCAGCTTCTCTATACTATATGAAGCGGAAGAAAATTACATACCTGTTTTTATACGAAAAAAACTCCCGGCTTGAACCGGGAGTCCAGTTTTGCTGCTTCAGCTATTAGTTATATTTTCTCTTTCTAGCAGCTTCAGATTTCTTCTTACGCTTAACACTTGGCTTTTCGTAATGCTCTCTCTTGCGGATTTCCTGCTGAATACCTGCTTTCGCACAGTTTCTCTTAAATCTGCGAAGGGCACTATCTAACGTCTCGTTTTCTTTCACGATTACATTTGACATAGTATCACACCTAACCTCCCTCCAGTTGTGAATTGTGCTAAATACAACTGTTTGGGTATTTTTTTAATGCACTATTAAAATTATAACATAGTTTTTTATTTCGTCAACTATTTTTTCTCAAATTTTAGAGATTTTTCTTTATTTTACTTTCGCTGCCAGGAGAAGACAATCGTCCTCCCCCTCTATTTTATCTGCTCTTTCAAGATTTCTTTTACGGCAGCAATCATTTCCTCTATTCCCTTTGGATTCTTTCCGCCCGCCTGTGCCATATTCGGACGTCCGCCACCGCCTCCGCCAACAAAGGAAGCCGCACGTTTTATTAAATTCCCGGCATGTGCTCCACGAGCCACTGCCCCTTCCGTTGCCATAGCAAGTAAATTCACCTTCTCTGTCCCCTGTGCAGAAGCTAACAAGATCACACCTTCTCCTATCTTTCCCTTCAGCTGATCTCCAAGATTTCGAAGCCCATTCATATCCACATCCGAAACCTTTGCTGCAAGCAGTTTGACTCCCTGTACCTCAACTACCTGATCCATAACATCTCCAAGTGCCTGATTTGCCAATTTTGCCTTTAATTTTTCATTTTCCGACTGCAACGCTTTTTCTTCTTCCAATAAACTTTCTAACTTCTTTACAATCTGGGCTGGCTCTGTCTTTACCAATTTTGCTGCAGCAAAAAGCTCGTCCTCTACTTTTTTATAATAATCAAATACTGCCTGTGAAGTAATCGCTTCTATTCTTCGTACTCCAGAAGCAATTCCAGACTCCGACAGAATCTTAAATGCCGTAATCACTCCAGTATTTTCTACATGAGTTCCTCCGCAAAATTCTTTGCTGAATTCTCCCATACTAACCACTCGTACCGTATCGCCATACTTCTCTCCAAACAGTGCCTTTGCCCCGGTCTTTTTTGCCTCTTCCAACGCAAGAACCTCTGTTACAACAGAAAGATTCTTTGCAATCTGTTCATTTACAATCTCCTCTACCCGCTGAATTTCCTCTTTTGTCATAGCGGAAAAATGGGTAAAATCAAACCGAAGCCGATCTGCTGTTACCAGCGATCCTGCCTGTTCTACATGGGTACCCAGCACGCAGCGGAGGGCTTCCTGTAAAAGATGGGTTGCACTATGATTTTTTCCTGTAGCCAGACGCTTTTTCTGATCCACTTCCAAAGTAACCCGATCCCCTACCGTAAAAATACCGCTTTCCACAACACCAACATGTCCAACACGTCCGCCCTTTAACTTAATGGTATCCAAAACAGTAAAAGAAGCTCCTTCCTTTGTAATCACACCGGTGTCTCCTGCCTGACCGCCCATCATAGCATAAAAAGGAGTTTCCTCCACTAAAATCGTTCCCTCCTGTCCGGCTACCAATTCCTGCACCACTTCCGTCTCCGTGGTCATAACCGAAATCTGAGAAGCATATGTCATATGATCATATCCCACAAACCGAGAGGTAATTGTTACATCAATTTCATCATAAACCGTAGCATCTGCTCCCATATAATTCGTTGCCGTATGGGCACTCTGTGCGGTTTCTCTCTGCACAGCCATCGCCTTATGAAATCCTTCTTCCTCTACCGTAAATCCCTTTTCCTCCAAAATCTCCTGTGTCAGATCCAAAGGGAATCCATACGTATCATATAACTTAAATGCGTCCTCTCCGCTTAGCTTCTTTATTCCTTTCTTTCTGCAGTTCTCTTCCATATCGGCTAAAATCGTCAGTCCCTGATCAATCGTCTTATTAAAACGTTCTTCTTCTACTGTCAGCAGCTTTAAAATATACTCCTGCTTTTCTCCCAATTCTGGATAACCATCTTTTGATTCTGCGATTACTGTCTTACAGAGCTCCGCCAAAAACAATCCCTGTATCCCCAACAGCCTTCCATGTCTTGCAGCCCGCCTCAGCAGCCGCCGAAGGACATACCCCCGTCCCTCATTCGAAGGAATAATTCCATCTGAAGTCATAAAAGTAACCGAACGAATATGATCGGTAATCAGACGAATCGAAATATCTTTTTTCGCATCTGTCTGGTAAGCCACATGTGCCAATTCACAAATCCTATCCCGAATCGCTTTCATAGTATCAATATCAAAAACAGAATCCACATCCTGCATTACCACTGCAAGCCGCTCCAACCCCATTCCGGTATCAATATTTTTGCTGGTCAGTTCGGTATAGTGATGGTTTCCATCACTTTCAAACTGTGTAAATACATTATTCCACACTTCCATATAGCGATCACAGTCACATCCCACCTTACAGTCCGGTTTTCCGCACCCATAGGCAGCCCCTCTGTCATAATAGATCTCCGAACAAGGACCGCACGGACCGGCACCATGCTCCCAAAAATTATCACAGTCTCCGTTTTCATCCCGATAGAAACGAGTGATCTTCTCAGCCGGAACCCCGACTTCCTTTGTCCAAATATCAAATGCTTCCTCATCCTCACTATAGATAGAAGGATACAGTCTCTCTGCCTCTAATCCAAGCACCTGCGTTAAAAACTCCCATGACCAGGTAATTGCCTCTCTTTTAAAATAATCCCCAAAAGAAAAATTCCCCAGCATTTCAAAAAAAGTCAGATGCCTTGCTGTCTTTCCTACATTTTCAATATCTCCGGTGCGGATGCACTTCTGACAAGTTGTCACCCGTCTCCTAGGAGGAATCTCCTGCCCGGTGAAATAAGGCTTTAAAGGTGCCATTCCCGAATTAATCAGCAGCAAGCTCTTATCATTTTGAGGAATTAAAGAATAACTGTTTAATCTTAAATGATCTTTACTTTCAAAAAACTCCAAAAACATTCTCCGCAGTTCGTTTACGCCATAGTTCTTCACAATCTTTCCTCCTCTGTTCCCTTAGTTAGGAACTCCGTTTTTCTTACTGTCATTTCTGTCTCTTAGCTTTTTGCCAGAAATAACAGCCGCTACAATCACTGCCAATAAACCCACCGCTGCAATCCCATAATTAAACAATGCATTTAAAAAATTTATAAAATCCATATGCTCCAATCCTCCATTTATCTGTTTTTCAATAACCCAATTTTATATTCTATAATAGTAACATATCATTTTTATAATTGCAAGATAATGTCTATCATTTTTCAGGGTAGGACGCCGGAATGGGGAAGTAATCTCTTTTGCCGCTGTTCCACTCTCCAGAAAGCAGAAAGTCTAATGCTTCTGAATTTACGTATATCCAACCGGACGGACCGGGGTGCAATTCGCCCGTACAGCGGGCTAAACACACCCCTTTTTCGGGCACAAGTGCCCTCAAATCCTAGGGATCGACAGAAGCATAAGACTTTCTAACTTTCTTCCGAAGTCACAGCGGCAAAAGAGATCGCTTCCCCATTCCAACTGTCTTTTCCTGCCGTAAGCTTATAATTGCTTCATGCATCCATACAATCTAATTCATCAGTCAAATCGGATATTCGCAATCCACTTTGCTACTTGCTCATAATCTCATCAAGGAAGTCCCAACCCACCGCTTTCGCCTTGGCGGCTTAGAAACAGGGAACTTCCTTGATGAGGTTAAACAGTAGTTTCTTCTATTGCCTTATTATTCATGCATCTATATAATCTATACTACACAAAATCTATACAAACAAAAACAAAATAAGAGAAAAAATAAATCAAGCGAAAAAAGCCAAACGTAAATTACGGAACAATACAGCCAGAGTGTATCAGGAGCACGATGTGACTTCGGAAGAAAGCTAGAAGTTCTTAGACTTCTGCCGATTTACTAGGATTTTTGCCATCTTCTGATGGCAAAAAAGGGGTGTGTTTAGCCCGCTGCACGGGCGAATTGCACCCCGGTCCGTCCGGTAGGGTACACATTTATTCAGAAGTCTTAGAACTTCTGCTTTCTGGAGAGCGGAACAGCGTGTCCCTGATACACTCTGGCGTCCCCCTTGGTTTACAAGTCAAATTTTCCTTGCATTTCCCCCTTTCACTATGATAGAATAAAAAAAGTTTTCTATCATCTATCATTATAATTTATAATCAAAGAAAGGACTCTTTTTATATGACAGTGCAAACACAACTTATCCTGCTGGCTCTATGCGGCTATCTATTTATTATCCTGCAATTCCTTCACTTTCAGAAAAAAAACCAGATCGAATTAGAACAAAAATTAAAAAAAGAATGGGGTACATTCTCCAAAAAAGAACTCTCTCATTCTGATTGGGCTCAATTAACCCAATCCTATTTAGAAGATACCTCCTCCTATTCTATAGATGCAATCACTTGGAATGATCTCGATCTAAATACTATTTTTCTTCAATTAAACCATACTCATTCCTCTATTGGAGAAGAATATCTATACCACCTGCTCCATACTCCTGTTACAAAAAAGGAACAATTAGAAGAAAGGGAACGTTTAATTACTTTTTTTGCTTCACATGAAAAGGAGCGTTTATCTTTTGAACTGCTTGCAGAAAGTATCGGAAAACAAAGAAATTTTTCTTTACGCAAAGAGCTGCTTCAAGTTGAAGAAATACCCAAACTATCCTCGGCAGAGCATCTTGCCGCACTGATCCTTTTAATAGGAAGTTTGTTTCTTTTGCTTGCCAGCCCAATTTTAGGTATTTTTGCTTTTATTTGTGTATTGGCTTACGGTATCTCTCTATACTATAAAGAAAAAGCAAATACAGCAAAATATATTTCTTTCTTTCAGCAAATCGTTCTGCTTTTAAAGGCTGTCGATAAGCAAAAAGAATGTTCTGCTCCAGAATTAAAACCTTATTTGGATCAAATGGCAGCCGCACAGAAAAGTTTATATCCTTTTAAAATGCTTTGCTCTTGGATTCTAAGCCGTGCACCGTCCGGCTCTCCTATTGATCTTTTGCTAGATTATGTTCGTATGTTTACTCATATTGATTTTATTTTATTTAATCGAATTGCAGAGCAGTTACAAACACATAAAAGCGAAGTTGCACTCTGTATGGAACAGTTTGGCTTTTTAGAGAGTATGATAGCTGCTGCCTCTTATCGGCAAGCCCTTCCTGCTTCCTGCCAGCCGGTTTTTTTACCTATAGGAAAAGAGAAGTGTTCTTTAAACATAGAACTAAAGGAAGTATACCACCCTGCTATTGCAGCCCCGATAAAAAATTCTATTGATACGACAAAATCTGTATTGTT
>CAJUEI010000230.1 GCA_910585255.1 uncultured Lachnospiraceae bacterium | reverse complement strand
CCCCTCCCCCCCATTCTAGCATCTCTTATGTACCCCTCTTATTCCCGAACCTGCCCATCCCCATAAACCACATACTTCAAAGTAGTAAGCTCCTTCAGCCCCATAGGTCCCCTAGCATGAATCTTCTGCGTACTAATCCCAATCTCAGCCCCAAATCCAAACTCAAACCCATCCGTAAACCGAGTAGAAGCATTTACATAAACCACCGCTGCATCCACCTCATTTAAAAACCGCTCTGCATGACAATAATCCCGTGTCACAATCGCCTCCGAATGTTTTGTATTATACCGATTAATATGCGAAACTGCATCCTCAAAACAATCCACAATCTTAAGCGAAATCACATAATCCAAATATTCCTTCCCCCAATCCTCTTCCACCGCTTCCACAATAGAAGGTAAAATCTCCCGTGCCCGCTTATCTCCCCGAATCTCCACTTGCTTTTTATCCAACCGTGCCTTTAACAAAGGCAAAAACTCCTCCGCAATCTTCGAGCTAACCACCAACGACTCACAAGCATTACACACCCCAATTCGCTGTGTCTTTGCATTATCAATAATCTCTAAAGCCATATCAAAATCAGCCGTCTCATCCACAAAGATATGACAATTCCCAGTCCCGGTTTCAATCACAGGAATTGTACTATTCTCCACCACCGCCTGAATTAACCCCGCACTTCCTCTAGGAATCAATACATCCACATAGGAATTCATCCGCATAAACTCCCTCGTTGTCTCTCGATCGGTATCCGCAATAAAAAGAAGGACATCCTCCGGCAGACCTTCCTCCTTTAATGCCGCCCGAATCACCTCCACTATCTTCTGATTAGAATCAATCGCATCACTCCCCCCTTTTAATATACAGACATTCCCAGACTTAAAACAAAGCCCAAACGCATCTGCCGTAACATTCGGACGGGCTTCATAGATAATCCCAATCACCCCAAGAGGCACTCGTTTCTGTCCAATTCGAAGCCCGTTCGGACGCAGCTTCATTCCAACTACTTCTCCAATCGGATCTTCTAAGCCTGCAACCTGCAAAAGCCCTTCCGCCATTCCCTGAATCCGATCCTCCGAAAGCTGAAGCCGATCCAAAAGAGCCTGCCGCATCCCATTTTTCTTTGCCCTTTCCAAATCTCTTTGATTTGCCTCTAAAATCTCTGCTTTATACTTTACTAAAGCCTCCGCTGCCGCACGCAGTCCTCGATTTTTTTCTTTACACTGCAAAAGTGCCGCCTTAGGCTCTGCTGCCCTTGCCCGTATTCCTAATTCCTGTAACATAAAACTGCTCCTCTCTTCTATCTAGCTGCCCAATACCTGTACACACCTCTCCGTTAAAACCAAATCCGGCTGGATATCAAAAGTTTCAAAAGGAATCCTCTGAAAGACCTGAAACTGATAAGCCAATGCAATCTTAAAATGCTGATTTGCACGCTCTAAGTAGCGGTCATAATACCCTCCTCCATAGCCAATACGGTGATTCTCTCTGTCAAACGCAACCCCAGGCATAATCAGCAAAGCCTCTCTTTCTTCCGCTAATACCCCTCCAACCGGCTCCAATACACCATATGTTCCCGGCTGCAGACTATGATACCCCTCAAAATAATAAAACTCCATCTGCCCATTCTCCACACGAGGAATCGCTACTCTTTTCCCGTCCCCAATCGCACGCCGAATAATGGGCTTTGTCTTTACTTCATTTCGAAAATCAATATAACAATAAATACACTCTGCCTTTTTATATACTTCCATCTGAAGCAGTTTTTCGGATATCGCAATGCTCTTCATTACGGCACTTTCCTCCGGCAGAGACATTCGATACCCCCGGATTACTTTCCGTACCTCTTCCTTTGATGCCATACTATTCATTTTACTAATGATCCTTTCTTCCTTTCGATAAATCTGTAATGGTTCCGTCTGCCTCCTGTATCGACACCGAATCCAATGTACTTCTTAAATTATTTTTCACTGCCTGAATATATTCATAGCGAAGTACAGCCTGCTCTTTCTTTTCTTCTTCTGTTAGTCCTTCTCTTTTAGATTTATGATATAATTCATTAATTCGTGCAATTTTCTCATCATTCATCAATAAAAACTCCTTTTCTCTTCTTCACCCATCTGCTCTACTCCGTAAACAAATAAATTCCTTCCTGCTCAAAAATCATCACTTCCTTTACCTTTGCCTTTTCCCGCAAAATCCGCTCCTTTAGCGGAAGCAGATAAACTTCACACCAACAGTATTCCTTCTTAAACCAACTTTTTTTCTGCACTTCTTCCACAACAGCAATTCCATGTTTCACTCGAAGAATCCGTTGCTCTTTTTCAAAAGAAAACTCACCGCAGTGCTTTCGTATATTATAAAAAGAAATTCCTTCTTCCGTCTTTCGCTTGATATAGGGTACAGACTGAATCATACAAGTATCCGCTATCTGATCCAACCGAGAAATTCCTGTCCGCTCGCAGATTTCAGCCTTTTTTTCCTTATAGTGATAAAAAACAACCTCTTCCCTTTCTTCCTGTAAAAACAATTTTGAATACATAACGATCTCTTCTTCTACATGCATCCCAAGCAGCGTCTTATCCCATTGGGTCTCTTCTATTACCTCCATTGAGATACTTTTCTGTCTTAATAAAATATCCGATATCATCTGCTGAATATTAAAAAAACCGATTCTCTCTGGGCAGACTTCTCTCTCTGCTAAAAATTGATATCTCTCTTCTTCTAAAAGATTGACCCCTGTTTTTATCACACAGATATTTTTCGTTACCATCTGCATCTGTTCAATCCCAGCCTGTGAAAGCCAAACATCTGTGACAGGAATCGTCTTTTTCTCTTTTATACTATACAGCTTTAACTCAAAATCTAAAAACCCAGAATAGGTTTCTGTCTCATTACTTTTTATATACATATATTGAATTAACAAATAATTTTCATTTAATAAAAACACTACGGTTTTTTTCTGTGAAGCATAGATCAGCATATCTTCTCTGTCTTCATAGAGAAATTCCACTGTTTTTGCTGTCTCCTGATAGCGATACAGTTCTACCTTAATCTGATTTTTTTCTATTACATGACAACTGGTAAAATAACAGCAGCCCTCCTGCGGCTGCAGCACCCGAATATCCCAGATCTGATATTTGATCAGATTTGGTACAATCTCTTCTTTTTTATTTTCTGCTATATCATAAAGTTCTAACCGTTTTGCCAGATATTCTCCCAACCGTTTTGTTCCATCCGATATACATAAAAACCGTTCCCGAGAAAACGGCAGGTAATGGCTCCCTTTCTGACTTTTAATGATACGTATCTCCATGTACCCTCCCATTTCTTTTATAAAAATCGTTTCTCACTAATAGTCCGCCAAATAGTCCAATAAATCGAAGTCTTTATTCTTATGAGCCAAAAACAAGGTTCCAACCGGTTTCCCCAGCAAAATTTGATAGATTACATTGGTATCCTTGGCATTGGCAATTACCATATCTGCCCCGGAATCCGTAGCAATTCGAGCCGCTGCAATCTTAGCTGACATGCCTCCTGTTCCCACCACACTTGCAGACCCCTTTCCCATCTCTAATAATTCTGCTGTAATCTCTGGCACAAAATCGATAAATTCTGCCTCTGGATTACAATTCGGATCATCGGTAAACAGCCCATCAATATCGGACAATAAAATCAACAGATCTGCATGAATCAGCCCAGCCACAATCGCCGACAGCCGATCGTTATCTCCAAACTCAATCTCATAAGTCGAAACGGTATCATTTTCATTTACAATCGGAATCACCCCTAACTGCAGTAATTCCTCAAAGGTATTCCTTGCATTATATCGGGAAAGTTCATTTACCATCGTTGTCTTTGTAATCAAAACCTGAGCCGAAAGCTGCCCATATTCAGCAAATAATTTCTGATAGATCATCATTAAATTTGCTTGTCCTACTGCTGCACAAGCCTGTTTTAAAGAAATCTTCTTTGGCCGCTCCATCAGTCCAAGCGACTTTCTTCCAACCGCAATCGCCCCAGAAGATACCAGCACCACTTCCATTCCCTGATTGCGAAGATCACAAAGTGTACGAACCAACTTTTCCAATTTCTGCAGATTTAAGTTCCCGGTAATCTCATGTGTCAGAGAAGAAGAACCTATTTTAATCACCACACGTTTTTTATTCTGTAATCGTTCTCTTATCCCATCCATCTTTTTTTATCCTCTCTTTATCTTCTGCATCCCATGAACGATATTTTTTTGCAATCGCTTCTGCCGTCTTTATTCCGTCCATAGCTGCTGATGTAATCCCTCCAGCATACCCTGCTCCTTCTCCACAAGGATAAATCCCTAAAACACTGCTCTCCATTTCATGATTCCGCCAGATACGAACGGGAGAAGAGGTACGGCTTTCTACACCGGATAAAAGGGCATCTGTCCTGTCAAACCCAGAAATTTTCTTTCCAAAAGCCAAAATACCTTCTTCTAATGCCTCACCGATTTCTGTTGGAAACATCTCTCTTACATTTGCAAACGAATAATCCCCCTTTAAGCTAGGACTCACTTCTCCTAGCCGTTCCGACTTTCGGTTCTCTAGAAAATCTCCAAATAACTGCAGCGGAATCTTTCCGCTTCCAGCAAGATAAGCCGCCTCTTCTAACTTCCTTTGAAACACAATTCCCGCAAGCGGAGAGTCTCCTGGAAAATCCTCTGGTGTCACCGATACAATAACCGCACTATTAGCATTTCTTCCGTCACGCTTATAATTGCTCATTCCATTTACGGCAAGCCTCCCCTCCTCTGAAGAAGCATTTACTACATAACCGCCTGGACACATACAAAAAGAATAAACACTTCGTCCGTTAGAAGCCTGATAGGTTAATTTATAATCCGCTGCCGGAATCCCTTCTTTCTTCTCTGTTCCATACTGAGCCAAATTGATCTGACTCTGCGGATGCTCTATCCGAACCCCAACAGCAAATGCCTTTGCCGACATCGAAACCAAATGTCTGTCTAGCATGGCAAAGGTATCCCGTGCACTATGTCCAATCGCAAGTACAGCCACCTGACAGGAAATCCGCTCTGTTTTATTTACAATCACCGCTGCAAGCCTTTCTTCTTCCCCTTCTTTCTCTGTCTCAAAGTCCGTCACCTGACTAAGAAAACGAACTTCCCCGCCATAAGCCTCTATCCGCTTGCGAATCCCTTTTACCACTTTCCGCAGCAAATCGGTTCCAATATGCGGCTTATTCCAATATAAAATTTCTTCCGGTGCCCCCGCTTCCACCAATACTTCCAACACTTTTCGATTTCTTCCCTCTGTATCCTTTACCAATGTATTCAGTTTTCCGTCCGAAAAAGTCCCGGCTCCCCCTTCTCCAAACTGTACATTAGAAGAAGGATTTAAGTCTCCCCCATTCCAAAACTTTGCAACCGTATCTGTCCTAGCGTCCACATCTTCTCCCCGCTCCAAA
>CAJUEI010000229.1 GCA_910585255.1 uncultured Lachnospiraceae bacterium | reverse complement strand
GTGTTTAGCCCGCTGTACGGGCGAATTGCACCCCGTTCCGTCCGGTTGGATACACCTACCCCCAGAAGCATTAGACGTTCTTACTTTCTGGAGAGCGGAACAGCGGAAAGGGATCGTTTCTCCACTCTAGCGTCCTCCCCATCCTCCACAAATTCCGTCTGTGTTCGATACATCCGTGCATACCGCCCCTCTAATCCCATCAATTCCTCATGTGTTCCCTGCTCTGCAATCTCCCCATTTTCCAGCAAAATAATCAAATCCGAATCCCGAATAGTAGAAAGGCGATGTGCAATAATAACCGAAGTACGATTTTCACAAAGCTTCAGCATCGCACGCCGTATCTTCTGCTCCGTAACAGTATCCACAGAACTGGTTGCCTCATCTAAAATCAAAATCGGTGCATCCGCCAATACTGCCCGTGCAATCGTCAAAAGCTGTCTCTCTCCCTGTGACAATTCCATCCCCCCATACTCTAAAACTGTCTCATACCCTCCTGGTAACCGCTCTATAAAACTATCCGCCTCCGCAATCCTTGCCGCCTCCTTGATCTGCTCCATCGTAGCCTCAGGATGTCCATAACTGATATTTTCCCAAACCGATGCAGCAAATAAAGCCGTATCCTGCAAAACCACTCCAAAAGCCTTTCTCAAATCCTCCATTCGATAGTCCCGCAGATCACGCCCATCCAAGCGAATACTTCCTTCCGAAACATCATAAAATCTTGTCAGCAGACTAATTATTGTCGTCTTCCCAGAACCCGTAGTTCCTACAATCGCCGCCTGCGTCCCTGCCGGTATCTTTACAGAAATATCTTTTAAAATCAGCCGCTCCGGCACATAGCCAAATGATACATGACACAGTTCAATATCCCCATGCGGACGCTCCAATCCAGCCGCTCCCTCTCTGTCTGGCGGCTCCGACTGTTCATCCAATATTTCAAATACCCGCTCCGCCCCGGCAACCGCCGTTTGAAAATTGTTGTAAATATTCGCAATCTCCACAAAAGGACGAGTAAACTGACGCACATACAGCAGAAAACTTGTCACCAACCCAATATCGGTAATCCTGCCATTTAAAAATAAAACTCCGCACAACACCGAAATTGCTACATATAACAGATTATTAATCACATTCATAAGCGGCATCAGATATCCCGAACAGATCAAAGCCTTTATCGATACTTTACAAAATGCATCATTTCGTTCTGCAAATTCTCTCTCCATCACCTCTTCACGACAGAAAGCCTTTACAACCGCCAATCCAGAGATACTCTCCTCTACCTGTCCATTTAATGCCCCAAGACTTTTCTGCTGTACCGAAAAAAGTTTTTTTGTATATTTGGTTATGGTCTTTGTCAATAAAAATATCCCGCCTACTCCAACCAATGCCACCGCCGTTAAAATAGGATTTAAATATAACATCATAAAGAAAATCCCAATCACAGTAAAACTATAAGTCAAAAGAAGCGTCAAAGAATTTGAAATCGTTGTACTGATATTGTCTACATCATTTGTCAGACGACTCATTAATTCTCCATGCTGATGGCGGTCAAAAAAAGACAGCGGCAGTGTCTTTATCTGGGCAAATAATGTCCTTCGAATATGATGGATCACTCGCTGTCCAATCGAAGCCATAAAAAATGCCTGTAAAAATTTAACCAGCCAGTCGCTGAGATAGAGTCCCATCAGACAGGAAAGAACCCAGAGCACCATATCTCCCCTACTGATTGCCGTTACTGCCCTTCCCGTTATATAAGGGGATAAAATAGAAGCACCAGAAGCAAGAGCCGATAAAAAGAGAATCCATCCCAGTCCCTTTCTCTGCCCTTTCGTCAGTCTCCAAAGCCTCTGTAACGTTCCTTTCATATTTTTAGGCTTTACTACCACTCCGCCACGCCCGGGACGTGATATTCCATTTAAGTTTGCCGGCGGTATCCCTCCGCTTTTCTCAGCCATGACAGCCACCTCCAATCTGAGAATTATAAATTTCCTGATAAGTCTTGCAAGAAGCCATCAGCTCTTTATGTGTTCCATATCCCATAACGCATCCATGATCCATGCACAAGATACGATCGGTACGCATAACCGTAGAAATACGCTGACTGACTAACAGCACCGTTGTGCCGTCCGTCTGCTCCCTTAACCCTTTTAATACCTGAAACTCTGTCTGGGCATCCAATGCACTGGTACAGTCATCTAAAATTAAAATACAGGGCTTCCGAACCAGTGCTCTTGCAAGAGAAAGCCTCTGCTTCTGCCCGCCGGAAAGATTGACTCCCCCCTGTCCAAGCAGTGTATCATACCCCTTGCTGCTCTGCTCAATAAACTCATCTGCACAGGCAATTTTTGCCGCCTCCTTTAGTTCTCCTTCCGCTGCATCCTCACGTCCCCAACACAGATTTTCCCGAATTGTTCCAGAAAACAGCAGCGATTTTTGCGGTACTACAGCAATCGCCGTTCGCAGCAGCTTTAAATCTATCTGGGTTACATCACATCCTGCCACCCAAATCATTCCATCTGTAGCATCATAGAATCGAGGAATTAAATTTACAAGTGTTGTCTTTCCAGAACCGGTAGAACCAATTATTCCAATTGTCTCTCCGGCATGAATCTCAATATCAATCTTATGAAGCGACTCTCTTTTTGCCCCTGCATAGGCAAAAGAGACCTGTTCAAAACGAATCTCCCCCGTCATCTTTGGTGTAAGCGGAATCTTCGGCATACTCTGTGCCGGTTTTTCCTCTAACACCTCTTTCACTCTTTTTGAAGAAGCAGCCGCTCTGACTGCAGTATTAAGTGCATTAGAAATCATAGTAACAGAAAAAAGCACTTGTGTCATATAATTGACAGAGGCCATAAGCCTGCCGATCTCTACACTTTGTTCCTTTCCAGAGATCCACAATAAAAGTACAATTCCAAAATTAACAGTCAGGTTAATAAATGGGGAAAACACTGCCATCGTCCGAAGAGCAGCCATATTGGCATAGGCTAACTCAAGAGAAACCCTTTCAAACTTCTCAGTCTCTTCCTCCTCTGCATGAAATGCCTTTACTACACGGACAGAAGAAAGAAATTCTCTGGTCACTCCATTTAAACGATCCAATTTTTTCTGTACGGTTCCAAACTTCGGATACCCAATCCGCATATTTCCCAAAATCAGAAGAGAAACGACAAAAATAATCCCTGCTATTACAGGTGCCTGTTTCGGTGTCTGAATCATAATTAAAATAATTGCACCGATACAGGTAATCGGAGCCTTTACCATAATCCGCATAATACCATTGATAAATTCTTGTATTTGTGCAACATCATTTGTAATCCGAGTAATAATCGATGCCGGTCGCAGCCGATCGATATTTTCCATAGAAAGCTGCTGGACATTGTGATACATATCTTGACGCAGTTCTCTGCCGATTGTCTGAGAAACCTGACTGGCAAACCGATTGCGTATCACAGCACAGACGGCTCCGGTCATAGCAATCCCCAGCATAATCAGTCCGAAAAAAAAGATTTGATGGATATCCGCATTTTTAATTCCTCTATCCACAATCATAGACATCAATGTAGGCTGAAGAAGATCTGCCATCGCTTCCATAGTCAGAAAAAGAATCGACAGCAGGAAGATACCAAGATGTCTTTTAATATATTCCAAAATTAATTTCATACTGTTTCTCTCCTTTTGCAATTCAAATAAAAAAAGCCTGAGTTTAGGGAAATTCCCCAAACTCAGATCGTTTTATCTCATTCAAAAAGTGCTTCACACAACGCAATCAATGCCAATGACTGTCCATATGCCATAGGAGCTTTCATAATCTTTTTATAGTGTTCTGCATCCTCTCCTATTCCGGTTCCGGCAGAAACATTTAATACTGTTCCATCCGAAGCAATATTGGCACAGATTGCCTCTACAGCTTTTTCTGCTACGGAAAGATACTCCTCTCTCAAAATTCCCAATCGAACGGCTTTTCGAATTCCTGCTGCCATTGCAGAAGAACCCGACACTTCTTCATAACTATCCTTATCATCTAATACAGTATGCCACAATCCAGACGGAGCCTGCAGTTTCTTTAAAGCAGCCGCATGTGCCTGATAAGTATCCGTCAAATATTCATATATTCCCCTGTCTATATTCTCTCCGCAGGATTCCAAAAAATCAACCATTCCCAATGTAAACCAAGAATTTCCTCTGCACCAGAAAATTCCGCCATAATTGTCATTTCTCTGAAAACTCCATCCATGATAAAACAAACCGTTTTTCTTTTCATACATATATTTTATATGTATAAGAATCTGCTTCTGTGCCTCACTGATCCATGCCTGATTCTGATAGCTCTGTCCCATTCGATTTAAAAATAAAACAGCCATAAAAATAGTATCTATCCACATCTCACTATCATTTAAAGCAATGCCGTTCCGATCTCCAATGGCACTTGTTACATGCTGGAAACCACCCTCTTTTGTTTTAGGAAGCTCCTCCATCAGCCACTTTGCACGCTCTAAACACATCTGTTCATATTCCTGATTTTGAGTCCGTTTTGCCAAACCAATCCATGTCAGATAGGGTGCAGTAGTATTAATATTTTTAGAAGGAAGTCCTCTGTCTATATTGCTGCGATACCATTTTGTAAGGAAATCATCATATCTTGTATCCTGGTAATAAGTCTGTAATTTCTCCAAACCATATAATCCAACCCCCTGAGGCCAGTCAAACTCTTCTATTCCAAAATCTCTTGCAATTAATCCTGTTTTATGAGCCTCTTGTGAAGTATTCTTATCCGAATCATAATCGGCTCCCCCTAAATTCATCAGCTTATCCACTACCAAACCGATCTTTTCTAAAAGCAATTCCTTATTCAGCATATCGTTTCTCCTTTCCGTTTCATTCACGTTATCATTGCCAAATCCGATAGACAAATTTTATCATATCCAAACATTTATTTCAATTCCCGTTCCATAAAAACAAATCAAAAATACCAAGGGGGTGCCAGAGTGCATAAGAAGTATGCTGTTCCGCTCTCCGAAAAGCAGACGCTCTAAGACTTCTGAATTTACGTGTATTCAACCGGACGGAACGGGGTGCAATTCGCCCGTGCATCGGGCTAAACACACCCCTTTTTTGCCATCAGAAGATGGCAAAAATCCTAGTAAATCGACAGAAGTCTAAGAGCCTCTAGCTTTCCTCCGAAGTCACAGCATACTTCTTATGCACTCTGGCTGTATTATCCCACAATTTACGTTTCTTTTTTCTCCTTTATTCTACAAATCAATAAATCAACTATAACAAAGTCATCAAAAAAGCTGTCTCTGCCTTGCAACCAATTCTACGGAGAAATCAGTCAATTGTCACTTTACAGGCAGGAAAAGACAGCCAGAGTGAGGAAGTCCTTTCTTTCTGCTGTGACTTCGGAGAAAAGTTAGAACGTCTTATGCTTCTGTCGATCCAGTAGGATTTTTTGCCATTCTCG
>CAJUEI010000228.1 GCA_910585255.1 uncultured Lachnospiraceae bacterium | reverse complement strand
CGGGGTGCAATTCGCCTCTGCAGGAGGCTAAACACACCCCTTTTTTTGTCATCAGAAGATGACAAAAAATCCTAGGTTTTTGACAGAAGTTTAAGAGCTTCTAACTTTCCTCCGAAGTCACAGCGTTGCCATACCAAACTCTGGCTGATTTTTCCTGAATTTACTTTTTGGAATCTGCTTCTTTGGGGGATTGGCAGGAGAATTTTTTGGGTGGGGTGGGGGAGAATATGAATTTAAAAATCAATGAATATGTTAAAATATATTAAAAATTTTAATAAAATAGATTGACAGATAGAGGAAGATATGGTATTTATATAGTGTGTAAAAAAAGAAAGAAGGGAGGTAGGAAAGGATGTTATCAAAAGATGTTTTGGCATTATTGAAGATAACCAGACCAACTTTAACAAAGTATGTAAAGACGGGGCTGATTCGGACGACTACATTGCCGAATGGCAGGTATGATTATAATGAGCAGGATGTTTTTCAGATATTTAATAAGGGTGTAGAGAGAAAAACATATCTTTATGCAAGGGTATCGAATCCTAGGCAAAAGGCGGATTTGGAGAATCAAATTGTTATGCTGAAGCAGTTTTGCTTTTCAAATGGGTATCGGATTGCCGGGATTTATTCGGATATTGCAAGTGGAATTCATTTTGAGAAGAGAAAGGAATTTTTTCGGCTTTTGGATGAAGTGATAGAAGGCAGAGTGGAGAGAATTATTATTACTTATAAAGATCGGCTTTCACGGGTTGGGTTTGAGATGTTTTGTTATTTGTTTCAGAAGTATCACTGTAAAATTGTTGTTATGAGTGAAGTTGGTTCGGCAAAGTTGGACAGGGAAGAAATTTTGGAAGAGATTCTTTCGTTTTTGCGTTGTTATTCTATGAGGCTGTATAGTAAGAGGAAAGTAAAAAGATTGAGAGAGATTTTGACGGAAGAAGAACATATAAAAGAGTAGAGAAATATATAGAAGAGTGGGAGAACATACAAAAGAGTAGGAAACGGGGTTGTTTTAAAGAGAAAAAAAGGAGATAGTGGAGAGGCAGTAGTTATGGACAGCAGTACAAGTGAAAATAGTTTTATGATAAAACTTTCCAGTTTTATTGTGGATAAGCGGAAAGCGTTTCTTTTAGCTTTTTTAATTGGTATGATTTTCAGTGTAGTGTCTATGAACTGGGTGCAGGTGAATAATGATATTACGACTTATTTGCCTGAGGATACCCAGACCAGACAGGGGCTGAATATTATGGAGGCGGAGTTTATCGAGTATGCGACAGCGAGAGTGATGATCGATCATATTACATATGCACAGGCGGAGGCTTTGGTAGAGGAGTTAGAAGCGGTGGAAGGGGTTTCCGGGGTAGAGTTTGATGAGACAGAGGATCACTATAGAGGAGCCAGTGCACTTTATACAGTTACTTTTAAGGGAGAAGTGGATTCAGATATCAGTAAGGCGGCAATGGCGGAAATTCGGGAATTGCTGCAGGATTATGATTTATATGTGAATACACAGGTGGGGGTGGATACGGCAGCGGAATTGGCGGAAGAGATGAATGTGATTTTGCTGGTTGCAGTGGCTGTTATTTTGGCGGTTTTGCTGTTTACTTCTAAGACCTATGCGGAAATACCAGTGCTTTTGATTACCTTTGGTGCAGCAGCACTTTTAAATATGGGGACGAATTATCTGATGGGAGAGATTTCGTTTGTGACGAATTCGATTGCGGTTGTTTTGCAATTGGCACTTGCGATTGATTATGCAATTATTCTCTGCCACCGCTATATGGAAGAGAGGGAGCAGAATCAGGCAAGAGAGGCTGTAATTTTGGCACTTAGTAAGGCGATTCCAGAGATTTCTTCTAGCAGTTTAACGACGATATCTGGTATGGTTGCTTTGATGTTTATGAAGTTTGGAATCGGGTATGATATGGGGCGTGTTTTGGTAAAGGCAATTTTATTAAGTCTGCTTTCTGTATTTTTGCTAATGCCGGCGTTATTGATGATATTTAGCAAATATATTGATAAAACACATCATAGAAGTTTTGTTCCTAGAATAACAGCAGTGGGAAAGTTTACGGTATTGACAAGATATGTGATTCCTCCTATTTTTTTGATTGTATTGTGTTTTGCTTATTATTTTTCCAGTAAATGTGCCTATGTATATGGCTATACACTGGTTAAGACGGAGAAAAAGAGTGACAGACAGATACAGGAAGAAATGGTAGAGAACACCTTTGGCAGTCAAAATGTAATGGCGATGATGGTGCCTCGCGGCGACTATGATCGGGAAGGGGAATTGCTGAGACGCTTAGAGAAAGTTGATCAGATTGATTCGGTATTGGGGCTTGCTAATATTGAAGCAATGGATGGTTATGTGCTGACGGATAAATTGACGCCCAGACAGTTTGCAGAGTTAATTGATATGGATATTGAGGTGACAAGACTGCTCTATAGTGCTTATGCGATGGATCAGGAGTCTTATGGGCAGATTATTAATGGATTGGACAATTACGGCATACCGATTATTGATCTATTTTTGTTTTTATATGATCAAAAGGAAAAGGGATATGTAACGCTGGACGAAGAATTAGAGGCGGATATTAATGATTTGTATCAGCAGTTAAGCGATGCGAAACTGCAGCTGGAAGGAGAACAGTACAGTCGGTTTGTACTGACGCTGGGAATACCAGAAGAGGGAGAAGAAACATTTGCTTTTATTGATGTACTGCAGGAGTTGGGGGAAGAATATTATAATGAGGTTCGTCTGGTTGGAAATTCTACCAGTGATGCGGATCTGGCAAGTTCTTTTCAGGGAGATAATACGTTAGTCAGTGTGTTGTCAGCACTGTTTGTTATGATCATTTTAATGTTTACATTCCAGTCGGCAGGACTTCCGGTACTGTTGGTTTTAACAATTCAGGGAAGTATCTGGCTGAATTTTTCTTTCCCTTATTTAAGAGGGGATTATATTTACTTTTTGGGTTATCTGATTATCAGTTCGATTCAGATGGGGGCAACGATTGACTATGCGATTGTAATTACCAGCCGCTATATGGAATTAAAGCAGGAGATGCCTTATCAGAAGGCAATGATTGAATCATTGAATCAGGCGTTTCCAACGATTGTTACCTCTGGTACAATTTTAGCAGCGGCGGGAGTGCTGATTAGTAAGCTTTCATCTGATCCGGCGATTGTGACGATTGGAAGCTGTCTGGGAAGAGGAACTATTATTTCGATTATTCTGGTACTTTTTGTATTGCCGCAGACATTGATGTTCGGAGATAAGATTATTGAATTGACAGCATTTACTCTGATGAAAAACTTTAAGCATCAGCAGATTTTAACGGGAAATATTGTATTAAGCGGTCATGTAAAGGGATATGTTTCGGGTATGGTAGATGCCGATATTCGAGGCTTTATTCAAGGAAATGTAAATGGCATAATTTCAACGAAAACTGCTGCTTCCCAGGAAGGCGGTTTTGCTGATACGGAGAGAAAAGCGATTGAACAAGAAGCTGCTGTAACAGAGGAAGAGGCATTAGAAACGGATTCAATCAGAAAAAGTGAGGAGGCAGAAAGTCATGAATAAAAAACAAAATATAGGAAAACGAATTTTTTCTGTTCTGCTTTCTTTTGTACTCTTTTGTTCTGTGCTGTCAGATAGTATTTTGGTATTAGCAGAGGAGGAGCGGGTAATCTATATCAGCAGTACAGAAGATCTGCTTCAAGCTGCAAAACAGTGCCGTTTGGATACCTATTCTCAAGGAAAACGTTTTGAACTGACAGAGGATTTAAATTTATCGGAAGAAAATTTTGAAGGATTTGCAACCTTTGGCGGAACTTTTCAGGGAAACGGGCATATGATTTCTGGAATTCATATCGAATATCAGGGCAGTAATCAGGGATTTTTCCGCTATATACAAGAGGGCGGAAAGATAGAAAACTTAAGTTTGGTCGGCAGTGCTACGTTTAGCGGCAGCAGCAGTAATGTTGGGATGCTTGCGGGAGTCAATCAGGGAACAATACGAGGCTGCTCTGTAACAGTAAGTGCAAGCGGGAAAACTGCGATTGGAGGAATTGCGGGAGTGAATGAAGGCAGCGGTATAATTGATCGGTGCATTGTAAGAGGAAGTCTTGCCGGAGAGCATTATACTGGAGGAATTGCCGGAAAAAATCTGGGTGTGATTACAAGATGTACCAATTATGCCAGTATTAATACTACCGTAGAAGAGATTGCACTTGGACTGGATGAATTAAATTTAGAGCAATTAAATTCAACCGAGAATGTTTCTGTCAACACCGACACCGGAGGAATTGCCGGTTTCTCTTCTGGATCGATTACGGAAAGTACCAATCGGGGAAAAATCGGTTATCCGCATGTCGGTTATAATATAGGAGGAATTGTAGGAAGGCAGTCTGGCTATATTGAAAATTGCTATAATTATGGAACAATCCATGGAAGAAAAGACGTAGCAGGAATTGTAGGTCAGATGGAACCCTACCTGCTGCTTCAGTATACAGAGGATGTAGTACAAAAGCTAAGAACTGCATTTGATCAATTAGATAGTGCTATGTATGGGCTGATGGATGATCTCGATCTCTCTTCCGATAATTTAAGGGGTCATTTTGATCAGGTATTGGATTTATTAGATGCGATACAGACAGATTTTACTGATTTATCCAATCAAACCGCGGACTATGCCAATGATTTAAGTGATTCTGCCAATGATATAACAGAGCGGATCGATTTGGCATTAAACCGTACTCATACGGTATTAGACAGTATGCAGAGTGCATCTGATTTCTTAACAGAGGCATTAGAGGAAATGGAACATGCGGTAGAAAATATCGATGATACATCCGATGATGGGCGGATTGTTGTATCCTATCTGCAAAATGCAATGGAGGAACTGTCTAGTGCAAGTGCACATCTTTCTACAGCAATAAAAGATGCAAGAAATGTACAAGAAATTCTTAGAAAAAAGCTTAAAACAGAGGTTTCCACTCCATCAAAACCAGAGGAAACGGAAAGTGAAGAAACAACAGCAGAAGAAATAACTACTTCAGAAACAATCGATGAAGTACCTACATCAGAAGATCAGACTCAAGAGAGTACAGCAGAAACCACTTCTCAGGAAGACATTCCAGAGACAGAAAGTGTATCGGAAAGCGTAATCCCTTCTATTGGAGGAAGCGAGGTAGAGAGCATAACACTTCCCAATCAAGAGGAACTAGAGAGTATCAGTAAGGAATTAGAAACGATAACACTGCCCAATCAAGACGAGCTAGAGAGCGTCAGCAAGGAATTGGAAACAATAACACTGCCTAATCAAGATGAACTAGAGAGCGTTAGCAAGGAGTTAGAAACGATAACACTGCCTAATCAAGATGAACTAGAGAGCGTCAGCAAAGAACTAGAAAGCATAACCTTGCCAAGTAAAGACGAACTAGAAAGTATCAGCAAAGAATTAGAATCAGCTACTATAACAAGTAATGACATTCGAGCCTTTTTATTG
>CAJUEI010000227.1 GCA_910585255.1 uncultured Lachnospiraceae bacterium | reverse complement strand
AAGGGGTGTGTTTAGCCCGCTATACGGGCGAATTGCACCCCGATCCGTCCGGCTGAAACAATGTAAATTCAGAAGTCTTAGAGCTTCTTACTTTCCGCAGAGCGGAACAGCGTTGTCATACCACTTCCTCCCTCCAGCGTCCCCTCCAAATAAACGTCCCCCTCCAATAAAAAAGCTTGCTAGAGACACCCATCCCTAACAAGCACACCAAAAAATCCATTCCCAAAAAACACTCTACCTCTTATCTGCTCCTAAAAAACTCTCTCAAAAAATCTCCCTCTAAGAAAGGAAATCCTTAATCTTTTTACTCCGAACCGGATTCCGCAATTTCCGCAAAGCCTTCGCCTCAATCTGCCGTATCCTCTCCCGAGTAACATTAAACTCCTTCCCAACCTCTTCCAATGTCCGAGGGTGCCCGTCCAAAAGCCCAAACCGCAGCACAATTACCTGCTTCTCCCGCTCCTTTAAATCCTGCAAAAGCGTATCAATATGCTCCCGAAGCATAACCGATTCAATATTCCCCTCTGGAGTAACCGCATTATTATCTGCAACAAAATCCCCCAGATTCGAATCATCCTCTTCTCCAATCGGCGTTTCCAAAGAAGCCGGCTCCCGTGCAATCTGCATAATCTCAATGACCTTTTCCTCCGACATTCCAAGTGCTTCCGCCAATTCCGTAGTAGTAGGTTCATACCCAAGTTCCAAAGTAAGTTTTCTCTGCATCTTAGACATCTTATTAATCGTTTCCACCATATGCACCGGAACTCGAATCGTCCGTGCCTGATCCGCAAGTGCCCTTGTCACTGACTGCCGAATCCACCAAGTCGCATACGTACTTAACTTATACCCCTTTTCATAATCGAATTTTTCAACCCCCTTAATCAGCCCAAGATTTCCTTCCTGTACTAAATCCAAAAAACTCATTCCACGTCCGGTATAACGTTTTGCAATACTGACTACCAATCGAAGATTCGACTCAATCAGCCGCTCTTTTGCATACGTATCTCCTGCCGCTTTTCTCTTTGCAAGCTCTGTCTCTTCATCCGGTGTCAGCAAAGGAACCGTTCCTATCTCTTTTAGATACATCCGCACCGGATCTTCTGTTCCAATTCCCTCTAACAGATCAATCGCATCCAGATCAATCTCTTCCTCATCCTCCGGTCGAAATCCGTCATCATCTTTATCCAGAAGCAGATCGTCATCTAATAACGTATCCACATCCAACATACGGAGCACATCAATTCGATGCTCTTCTAGATATTGATAAATATATTCGAGCTGCTCCAATGACAAATTGTCATTTTTAAAGAAATCGTTGATTTCTTCTACATCCAAAACACTTTTTTTGCTTTTTCCAAGTTCTACTAACTTATTTAGATTTTCTAAAAATGCAGTTTTCTCGTCTCCCACGTAGCATAATCCTTTCCATATTGTATTACAGAAACTTTATGGTTGCACATTTTCTCTGCAGTTTATATTACCTTCCCTGCGATCCTATGCCCATGAAGCATACCTCACGCATTTTAACCATACGCTACAGTATACTCTATTTTTCGACATTCTGCAAGACATATATTTATCTTTTTTATGTATTTTCGTTACCGCCTGTTACAAATCTCTGTAACGCAATAACATTTTTACATATCGTCTCCTGGTACAATAATATTTAACATTTGATAGCGATTTTTTATCTCAATCTCACCCGGACTTCCGCCGTACTCTCCGTCTAATACCCAAGGAACCGACTGCGGCGACAGTATGCGAAGCTCTGCTGTCTTAAATGTAATCAGCCGTTCCGAGCTGGCATCTTCTGTTAAAAGTGCATTTAAAATCTCTTGTAATTCCAGTGGATTTTTAGGATTCCGAATCAGAGTTACTTCAAACATTCCATCATTCATCTCAACTGATTTCCCAACAATCTTTTTAAATCCGCCTACCGAAGTAGAATTGGTTATCATGCCATAGATAAAATCTCCTTCAATCACGATATCGTTATATTCTACTTTCATCGGGGCTGCTTTAATCGCTGTAATTTGTTTCACCCCTTCGATCAGATATGCCGGATGCCCTAATACATTCTTCATCTGCTGAGGTGTTGCATAGGAAACCTCAGTAAACGCACCAAATGCCGCTACATAATTAAAATAGCGTTCGTTAAAAGAACCTATATCACATAAAAACGACTTCCCGCATACCGCTGTCTGTGCCGCTTTCTCCATTTTCTTAGGAATTTTTAAACTAGAAGCAAAATCATTGGTTGAGCCTGAAGGAATATAACCCAGCGGAATTTTTAATTCTGCTTCCATAAGTCCTGAAACGGTTTCATTTAATGTTCCGTCTCCTCCGCTGCAGACAATTCGATCAAACTCTGCTCCTATCTCCATTACCGTATTTTTGGCATCCAACGGTTCCTGTGTGATATGAAGCTGAACCCGATAACCATTTCTTTGAAAAATATTAAGAATATCTAAAAGCTGGTTTTTAATTTGCCCTTTTCCCGATCTGGGATTTAGAATAAAAAGTAATTTTTTCATCTTATCACTCCCCAACTCCCCCATTTTTTAACTTATCCATAGTGTTGCCCCTTTTTATGTATATTATAATTGTAATATTCTCATAATCAGAAGTCAATATACCAATTTCTGCTGAAGCAAATTTTTCTGTTTCTACAGATTTTGCGGTATATTTTTTCTATCATTCTGTGCAATCAAACAGAAAAAAAAGCTTATACACAAAAAAGGTATATGCCTGTCTGCATACACCTTTCTCTATTATTTTATTTTACACTCTGTATTGCAAATGACTTGCCGACACATACTCTTGCTTCCTCTAAAGAAGAAAATTCTTTATTTCGAAGCATCTGTACCATTAGATTTCCTATTGCCGTTCCTTCTATCGGTCCGGCAAAAACTTCTTTTTGAGTTGCCTGCTTAGTTAGCTGATTCAGATAAGAATCCTGACATCCTCCTCCTACAATATAAAGCTTTGAAAATGTTTTTTGCGTAATCGTTTCAATCTCCTGCACCGTTTCCTGATAACTTTTAGCCAGACTGTGATAGACACATGCCAAAGTCTCTCCGATTGTTTCAGGAACAGGCTGCTGATTTTCTCTGCAATATTCCCGAATCGCCTCTGTCATACTTGCAGGAGCCAAAAATCTGGCATCATTGACATCTACAAGAGCAGAAAATGTATCTGCTTCTTTTGCCATAGCAATAAAATCTGGAAAACTATAAGATTTTCCCTGCTCGTTTAATTCCCGCCGGATACTTTGAATCATCCACAGTCCCATAATATTTTTTAGATAACGGAACCGATAGTCATAGCCGCCCTCATTGGTAAAATTACAGGTTTTGCTCTGCGGTGAACAGTCTGCTTCCATTCTCTCTATTCCCATCAGCGACCAGGTACCAGAGCTTAAATAGATAAAATCCTCTCCCTCTGCCGGAACGGAAAGAACCGCCGATCCGGTATCATGCGTAGCCGGAAGCACTACTTTTAAGTTATAGCCTACTTCTTTTTGAATTTCTTCCCGTAAAAATCCTACATCTGTTTTCGGCAGACAGAGTTCTCCAAACCATTCTTTTTTATAGCCTAGTTTTTCAAGAATTTCTCTGTCCCAGTCTTTTGTAACGGCATTAACCAACTGCCCGGTAGTAGCGTTGGTGTATTCATTCTTTTTTATACCAGTCAATAAAAAGTTAAAATATTCTGGTATCATTAAAAAATGTTCTGCCTGCTCCAAATATTCCGGGTGTTCCTTTTTTATTGCATAGAGCTGATAAATCGAATTAAACAACTGTTTTTGAATTCCGGTTCTAGCATAAAGTTCCTGTTCTGAAATCCACTGATATACTTCTGTATCGATTCCATTGGTTCTGCTGTCACGATAGGATACCGTATCTCCAAGGATCTGATCCTGTTTATCTAAAAGGACAAAATCCACTCCCCAGGTATCGATTCCCATACTGATTGGAACTTTGCCACACACTTTACAGGCTTTCATTCCATTTTTTATTTCCTGAAATAACGAATCCAATTCCCAGCAAAGATGTCCGTTTTTTGTTACTAACTTATTTTCAAAACGATAGATTTCTTCCAGTATCATCTGTCCATTTTCCATATGTCCTAATATATGACGTCCGCTGGAAGCACCAATATCTACTGCTAAATAATAATCTGCCATTTGAAAGGCTCCTTCCCGCTGCTTTTGTTTATTTCCGTTCTTTTACTATCTCCGCTTCGTATTTTTTAACCGATTGTAACCAGTCTAAGCCGACCCCTTTCTTCTGCTGATCACAATAGTAATCCCATACAAGAGCAAACGGAGCGGCTTTAAATTCCTCTTTATAGGCAAGACGAGCACTGACATCTCTTGCTGCTTCTAACTCTTTCATCTTTTCAACCGGCTGCAGCAATGCTGCAAGAATGGCCTTTCTTGTATTGCGAAGTCCTGTTACCCATGCCACTACACGATTAATAGAACCATCAAAAAAATCAGTAGCAATATAGGTATCCTGCAGTTTATTCAGACGGACTAATTCTTCCATAATCGCTCTTGTTTCATCATCAAAACTTACTACATGATCGGAGTCCCAGCGAACCGGACGGGATACATGAAGCAGTACATGATCAGAAAATGTATAGATTGCAGATAATTTTGCCGAAACCATTTCTGTCGGATGATAATGTCCGGTATCCAAAGTCATAATAATATGATCCTGATTTGCTTTCATTACATATCCCATACAAAATTCATGAGAACCAACGGTATAGCTTTCCAATCCAATTCCAAATACCTTTGACTCAATTCCGTCTATAACTCCAGTTACATCCTTCGTTGCTTCAAAAATCTGATCATAGCTGTCTTTTAATCTTTGGCGTGGTCCTATTGTGTCAATCGGAATCTCTTTGTCTCCATCCGGCGTCCAATGATTAATCACACATGGCTTTCCTGTTTTTTCATAAAAATATTGTCCGATTTGACGACAGCGGATTCCGTGCTCAATCCAAAACTTTCGAACCTCTTCTTCTGCAGAGGATAAAGTTCCGTTTTCACTTTTTGGATGAGAAAAATAAGTAGGATTAAAATCTAAACCCAATCCTTTTTCTACTGCCCAGTTGACCCATTTTTCAAAATGCTTTGGCTCAATGGCATTGCGGTCTACAAATGTATCTGCTTCCTGATAGCTGGCATGAAGGTTTAATTTTAATTCACCCGGAATATACTTCATTGCCTCCTCAATATCTGCCCTTAATTCTTCTGCATTTCTTGCCTTTCCCGGATAATTTCCGGTGGATTGAATTCCTCCTGTTAAAGAAACGTCTTCTTTTTGTTCACATCCGGCAACATCATCTCCCTGCCAGCAGTGCATAGAAATCGGAATCTTATTTGCTGTCTCTATTGCCTGATCAATATCAATTCCGTACTGTGCATAAAATGCTTTGGCTGTCTCATAACCCTGTTTTAAATCATACATTTTGCTATAAAATGTGTTTAAATCGAGTAACATAA
>CAJUEI010000226.1 GCA_910585255.1 uncultured Lachnospiraceae bacterium | reverse complement strand
TCCGAAGTCACAGCGGGAAGGGAATGGCTTCCCCTCTCTGGCTGTTTCATCCTGCCGGTAGTATTTGTTTGTTTCTGTGCTTTAAGTATTTATTTTGTTGTATAAAATAGTGTTTGATTATAAATTTTTTTCAATGCAGATAGGATAGAATATATGGATTGGATAAATCAGATGTGAATATAAGCAAAATGGTTGGAAAAAAGGAAAGAGAAGAAAATTAAGAGGTATATTGGCTGGAAAAAGGAAAGAAAAGAAAATTAAGAGGTATATTGGTTGGAAAAAGGAAAGGAAAGAAAATTAAGGGGTATATTGGCTGGAAAAAAGGAAAGGAAAGAAATTAAGAGGTGTGTTGGCTGGAAAAAAGGAAAGGAAAGAAAATGGAAACGTATATTGTTGAGAAAAAACAGCCAGAGTATGGTATGGAAACGATGTGACTTCGGAGGAAAGCTAGAAGTTCTTAGACTTCTGTCGATTTTGTAGGATTTGAGGGCACTTGTGCCCGAAAAAGGGGTGTGTTTAGCCCGCTGCACGGGCGAATTGCACCCCGGTCCGTCCGGTTGGATACGCCTAAATTCAGAAGTCTTAGAGCTTCTGCTTTTCGGAGAGCGGAACATCGTTTCCATACCATACTCTGGCGTTCTTTCCGAGATATCCTACCTACAGCAGTGTTTGATATAGTTTTGCATAAAAATGATCTGAAATAGAAACAATGTGATCAATTAACTATAAAGGATATATGTATTTGCAATTAGGTTTTATGAGACAGATAGATAAAGGAAATTATAATATAGAAGGAATTAAGTGAAATGAAAGAGAAATTAAACAGCAAAGAGAGAAATTGGATTTTATATGATGTGGGAAATTCGGCTTTTACATTGATGATAGCCACAATTATGCCAATTTATTTTAACTATTTGGCAACAAATGCTGGATTGTCTTCTGTGGATTATCTGGCTTATTGGGGATATGCTGCTTCTATTACGACTTTAATTGTTGCTGTAATCGGTCCAGTTTTTGGTACATTGGCAGATACAAAGGGATTTAAAAAACCGATTTTTATGGTTTCTGTTTTAGTTGGGGCGATTGGGTGTATTAGTATGGGAGCCGCGAGGCAGTGGCAGCTTTTTTTGGTGATTTTTATTATAGCAAAAACGGGATATGCGGCAAGTTTGATTTTTTATGATTCGATGCTTTCAGATATTACTTCTAAGGAACGGATGGATCAGGTTTCTTCTTATGGGTTTGCTTGGGGCTATGTCGGAAGCTGTGTTCCGTTTATTGTTTGCCTTGGGATTGTATTAGGGGCAGAGCGGATTGGTCTGTCTATGGAGCAGGCAATGTCGGTTTCTTTTGCAATTATTGCGGTGTGGTGGTTTGTTATGACGATTCCGCTGTTAAAAAGTTACCGGCAGATTTATTATGTGGAGAGGCAGAAATATGCACTGAAAGATAGCTTAAAGCGGTTAAAGCAGACATTTCTTAGTGTTCGCAGGGAAAAAAAGATTTTTTTGTTTTTGTTGGCGTTTTTCTTTTATATTGATGGGGTTTATACGATTATTGATATGGCAACGGCTTATGGTTCTGCACTTGGACTGGATAGTACTGGGCTGTTGCTGGCATTTCTTGTAACACAGTTTGTTGCTTTTCCATTTGCGATTTTATTTGGATGGCTGGCAAAGCATTATAAGGCGGAAAAGCTGATTATGATCTGTATTGCGGCGTATTTTGGGATTGCAGTATTTGCGATGTTTTTGGTGACGCAGTGGCAGTTTTGGGTGCTTGCGGTTTTAGTTGGGATGTTTCAGGGGGGAATTCAAGCGTTGTCCCGTTCTTATTTTGCACGGATTATTCCTTCTAATCAGTCAGGGGAATATTTCGGGCTTTTGGATATCTGTGGGAAAGGGGCTTCTTTTATGGGAACGACCGTTGTTAGTTTTATCTCACAGGTTACGGGAGAGATTCATCTGGGGGTTGGAATGATAGCGGTTTTATTTGTAGTGGGATTTAGTCTGTTTCGGATAGCGGTAAGATGTTCTGGTTCTGGGAGAGAAGGGATGGAATAGGATAGGAGAGAATGAAAAAAGTTCTTTATCTTAAAGAATAAAGAGCTTTTTTCATTGAGGTTTAGAAGAATGTAGATTTCTGATAGACTACTTTTTTATTTTGCGGCAGATGTTCTAAAATAAACTGCCGAATTTTTGTGCTTTCTTCTGGCTGCATATAGGTTTTGTCTAATACTAATACTAGACTGTCTGTTTTGTAGAGCAGCAGATAGTTTTTTAGTTCATAGCATAGGTTGAATTTATCCCAGTGGTAGAGTTCCGGGAGTTCATGTCCTTCCCGTTCGATTAAGATACCGTTATCCATAAAAGTGAAGATGGTCATAGCCATATCTAATGGGCTTCGGTATTGGAAGTGCTGTTTTATTCTTAAAAGATAGGCAGCAACACTAAAGATAGGATAACAGGCTATTAGTAAAAAGATTGGAAGATATCTTGATTCCACCCCTTGTGCAATAAAATAAAAGCTGCAGCAGGTGGGGATAAATAGGGATATCAGTAAGAATTTATTTTTGATATAACGATTCCACATACCAATATAGATGTATTTTTTCCCTTTGGGTTTAAAGGGGGCAGTAAAGCGAAGTATTTTCATAGTGAAACTCCTTTCGTATTTTTTAGTGGCATTGCACAATATCTTTGCTATTCTATCATAAAGAAGGGAAAAATGCAGTATGAGAGGATAAGAATTTATAAAATATTTAGAATATAATCTATTGAAGCGAGAATGGAGTCGTGATAAGATAAAACAGCAGAATCTAAAAAGGGGAAGAAAAAACGGGAAAGGGGAGTAGACGGTTGAATTAAAATAAAGAAAGAAAGGGAAGCGGGATGATTTACGTAACATCGGATATTCATGGATGCTATGATGCATTGCAGAAACTGTTGGATAAGATAAAATTTTCGGATAGAGATACGCTTTATATTGTCGGAGATGTGATTGATAGAGGCCCGACATCTTTAGAAACGCTGCATTTTGTACGAAGTACAACAAATATAAAATTACTTTTGGGGAATCATGAGGAATTTTTATTGGAGTGTTTGAAGACAATATGGAAAAGGGAAAAAAGTTTTATTAGTTTGGATATCTGGCTGCAACATGGAGGGCAGGAGACATACCAGGCATTTATGCAGCTTTCTGCAGAGGAACAAAAAGAGATTGTGGAATATCTTTCTTCTTGTCCGCTGTATGAGATTTTAGATAATGAGCAGACACAAAAAGTTGTATTGGTACATGCAGGAATTCAGGCAAATCCATTGTCTGCTACATGGGAAGAATTAATGGAACAGCAGCAGAGAAATACGCTTTTGTGGGTAAAGGAAGAGTTTTTATGTCAGCCTTTTGAAGTGAAACCAGAAGGGAGACTGATATTTGGACATACGCCTACTTGTGAGATACAGCGGATACGAAATGAATATCGCAGATGCGGGATGGTCTGGAAGAATGGGAAACGATGGGGAATCGATGGAGGCTATCTGTTTGGAGGGCATTTGATCTGTTTACGGTTAGATGATTGGAAAGAATATTATATATAAGAAAAAATAAAAGAAAGAGAACAGGTATTGGTTATGGAACATAAGAATATATGGACAAAATATAATGCGGCACAGGTTGCAGAGATTATGAGTTATAATGATGGGTATAAAGCGTATATTTCCGAATGTAAGACAGAGCGGGAATGTGTTGCGAGGGCGGTTCAGGATGCAGAAGCACATGGTTATCTGGATTTGAAAGAGATTATCAGAGAAGGGAAAACGGTTAAGGCAGGGGATAAGGTCTATTTTAACAATATGGGAAAGGCACTGGTTTTATTTCATGTTGGAACAGAAGAATTGGAAAAGGGAATGAAAATTCTTGGTGCACATATTGATTCTCCCCGTATGGATTTAAAACAGAACCCTCTTTATGAAGATACGGAACTGGCATTTTTGGATACGCATTATTATGGAGGAATTAAAAAATATCAGTGGGTTACACTGCCGTTAGCACTGCATGGGGTGGTAGTAAAGAAAGATGGAACGACCATTAATTTGGTAATTGGGGAATCGGAAGACGATCCGGTGGTTGGAATTACAGATTTGCTGCCTCATTTGGCGGGAGCACAGATGGATAAAAAGGCGGGAAAGGTAATTGAAGGAGAAGATTTAAATCTTTTAATTGGAAGTATTCCTTTAGAAGGGGAAGAAAAAGATGCAGTAAAGGCAAATATATTAAAATGGTTAAAGGACACATATGACATGGAAGAAGAGGATTTTCTTTCAGCTGAAATTGAGGCGGTTCCTGCAGGCAGAGCAAAGGATTATGGGGTTGACCGCAGTATGATTATCGGATATGGACAGGATGATCGGGTTTGTGCTTATACTTCTTATACGGCTTTGTTTGAAGTGGAAAATCCAGATAGAACGAATGTTTGCCTGTTAGTGGATAAAGAGGAAATCGGCAGCCAGGGAGCGACCGGGATGTGTTCGCAGTTTTTTGAAAATGCCGTAGCGGAACTGATGAATTGTATGGGAACCTATTCGGAATTAAAGGTGCGGCGTGCGATGCAGAATTCCGTTATGTTTTCTTCCGATGTCAGTGCAGCTTTTGACCCAATTTATCCAACTGTAAATGAAAAGAAAAATGCAGCTTATCTAAATCGGGGGATCTCGTTTAATAAATATACTGGATTGAGAGGAAAGTCTGGATCGAATGATGCCAATCCAGAATTTATTGCTCGGATTCGGGCTGCTTTAGAAAAACATCAGGTTTCCTATCAGATGACGGAGCTTGGAAAGGTGGATGAGGGCGGCGGCGGTACGATTGCAAAGTATATGGCTGTCTATAATATGGAAGTTATTGACAGCGGGGTACCGGTGTTAAGTATGCATTCTCCTTGGGAAGTGGTCAGCAAGGCAGATGTCTATGAGGCAAAGCAGGGGTATGTGGCATTTTTAAAGGAAATGTAGGAAGAGAGAGTGGGAACCTCCTTATGGGGGTTCCTTTTTTATTAAATTTTTGCTTTTCGCTTAAAATGAGATTGTTATTTTATCATTTAATTTAAGGCGATTTGGATTTATTGATTATGAATATTAGGATTCCTTTTTTACTTGTATATTAAGTCAAATCGGATATTCGCAATTCGCTTCGCTACTTGCTCCTAACCTCATAGCTGCTATCGCAGCTTTTCAGTGGGAGTCTGCACTCCCACTGAAACAAGGAAGTCCCCCGCTTTCGCCTTGGCGGCTTAGAAGCGGGGGACTTCCTTGATGAGGTTAAATAATATAATTATATTTATAAAATAGGTAATTTGAGAAATGAAAATGCGAAGATAAGTATATCAGACAGCAATTGGTTTTGGATTATTTGTAATAGTGGCAGCAGAAGGGATAGGAATTTCAATATAAATTTTTATGTATATTTGTAAGATTTTGTTGAAATGTTGGTTAAGGCATGATAAAATCACTTTAGGTTCTACCATTGATGGTAGGCGGTTTGCCCTCTCCGGAGGGACTGTGACCCTC
>CAJUEI010000225.1 GCA_910585255.1 uncultured Lachnospiraceae bacterium | reverse complement strand
CGTCTAAATCCTTTGAGAGTGCTTCAATCGCCCGTTGGTGTTCTTCCTCTGACGAAAAGCGTTCCGTATCATTCAAAAGGTTCTCCTGCAATTCTCTTGTTTGAGAAATCGTTAGAGCGATAAAAAATGTGGCGGTTGCTATGTTCTACATTTTTAGTGGTAAATAAGGAATAAAGGTGGTATAATCAAATGAACAAATCAGGAGTTGAGGAAAAGAAAAAATGGAAGATAAAAAGATACTGCTTGATAATATTGATAAAATTCATACAACCGAAATGGGAATTAATAGAATTAAAAGAAACTTAAAAATAGATACAACAGATGTTGTTGAGTATTGCAAAAATAAGGTGTTAGATAAGAACTGTAATATATACAAACAAGGTAAAAATTGGTATTGTGAGGTTGAAAATATCAAAATTACTATTAATTCATATAGTTATACAATCATCACAGCACACATTGTTATGTAAAAGCGAAATTTGCAAAGGAGATATACGATGGATATCAGGAAAGCAATAACAGATGATTTATCAAGAATAGCTGAAATATATGTATTCAATAATAGGGTAAATTTTTTCCCTATATTTAAAGATGAGAGTTTTTCTTTTGGTGAGCTGCAAGTTGTTCCATTGGTAAATCATTACTTCAAAAAAGATGAAATAATCAGAAACCTATATGTATTTGATAACGGATTGATAAAAGGTTTTATTCAAATGAATGGAACTGAGATTTGCAAATTGTATGTAGATACGTTTTTTCAAAGTGAGAAAATTGGTAATGAACTAATAGAATTTGCAATTAAAGAACTCCATGCAAATAATTTATGGGCATTAGAAAAAAATGTTAGAGCGATTTCTTTTTACCAAAGGCATGGCTTTCATTTGACAGGTCAGAAAAAGCTTGAAGAAGATACCACGGAATATCTTGTCAAGTTAGAGAGATAAATTCAAATTTGTAAGGGGGATTGAAATGTAGAATGAAAAAATATCAATGTCCTTGTTGCGGATATTTTACCTATAATATTCCAGCGAACGAAGATTGCGGGTATATTTGTCCCGTTTGTTTTTGGGAGAAAGACCTGTTCATTACTGCTGATAACGAACCAAGTGACTCTAATCATGGAATAACACTAAAAGAAGCAAAATTTAATCTATCAAGGAAGTCCCCACTTCTAAGCCGTGAAGGCGAAAGCGGTGGGTTGGGGGGCTTCCTTGTGTCAGGTGGGGTGCAAGTCCCATCTGACAAGCTGCGATAGCAGCATAGGATTATGAGGAAGTAGCGGAGCGGATTCCGAATTTCCTTCGAGAAATTTGAATAGAGAAAAAATGGCGGGAAGCTAGTAAAATCAAGGCTTTTCATATTTTGTGCTTGCGAAATACTTTTAGTTTTTTACTTACTATGAAAATAATAATTTTTAGAAATTAGATGAGTAGGTATTGTATTATGATGTTGCATAATATCTGTTTATTTTGTATTAAAAGTAAAGTAGACAAATAGTGATGAAAAATATTTATATTTTTTAACAAAGAGCATAGAATATTGTAAAGACATTGTATTGATTTTATCTTTATTATATGATAATATATAGTTGGAATTAAGAAAGGAGAGTTATTATGGCACAAACATTGGTAAATATTCGTATGGATGAAGAATTAAAAAAGAACATGGAACAAATTTGTCAAGAACTTGGAATGAATATGACAACTGCAATTACAATATTTGCAAAAAAGATGACAAGAGAGAAAAGGATTCCGTTTGAAGTATCAATTGATCCATTTTACTCTGAAAGTAATATGGCACATTTGCACAGAGGTGTGGAAGCTTTCAATGCCGGAAAAGGTGTGGAACATGATATTATTGAGGTAGATGAATGAAAAAGATTTGGTTTGATGAGGCATGGGAGGATTATATCTACTGGCAGACACAAGATAAGAAAATATGAAAGCGTATTAATATATTGCTGAAAGATATTGAGAGAGGAAATTTTGATGGTATTGGGAAACCAGAACCATTGAAGGAAAATATGAGTGGGTTTTGGAGTCGTAGGATTGATGATGTGAATAGGTTGGTGTATAGAATTCGTGGTGATGTAATAGAGATTGTTCCTTGTAAGGGACATTATGAGGATTAAATTAACTAGCATAACAGATTAAGTCGGGAAGTTGATATATTGTCTGAGAAAGACTTGGAGGTTTACAAACGTTGTACAGTATTGTTGTAATGATATTGACAGAATAGATGAACTTCCTAACTTGTTTCTTGAAAATGCTGATTATACAGGAGAAGCCTATCGGTTAATTCAAGACACAAAATAAATTTGTAATTTATAGAACTGGATAAGTTGGGATTTGAGAAAGGAAAGATTATGAAAAAACGTTTGGATATTTTGTATTCTTTAATATTTGTTTTGTTATTAACAGCGTGTGGAGCAGATTTTGACGGTAGCCGAACAGGAAATAATAATGAGTTTGTGATGGATTACAAGGTATTTAATAAAACTGACTCTCAAGATCTAATCGTTAAAAAAGGAGATACTATCCATGCAGAGATTATTGTTGAGGGTGGTAGCTTATCCATTAAGATTCAGAAAGATGAGGAAACCCCTGTCTATAAAGGTGAAGAGATTTCCTTTTCTGATGAATTTGATGTTGATATTGAAGAAAGTGGAACATATACAATTTCAGTAACCGGTGAAAAAGCGAAGGGAAGTGTTAGCTTTACAGTAGTTACTAATCAATAGGCAAATTTATATTTGTAGGGAAGGTGGAGAAAAGTATTATTATGCTTTAAGGGAATTTGAATGTTTATTTTATAAGGGATTTACCAGTAAAAAATAATAGTTTCGGTATCTTGTGTTGTTATCATCAAAATAGGGGTTATGCTGCGTAACAGGAGCGATTATATTATGTTTTCTTGTTAATGGAATAATTATATGGTGCTAACACCATGTTGATAGGGCGAATAAAGGAAAAGCAGCAATTTTAGATGGTTCTATTTTGGTTCTAAAAATAATGACTGACACAAAAACGAGAGTGATTTTTGAATATCATTAGCGATTGTCGATATGATTTTGTCGGTTATTTTTTCTTCCTGTTTATTAAGTATTAGAATTAAAATTTTCCTACATTCTTCCACTTTTTTCTATGTTATTATCAATTATGTCGTAATTATGAGGATTGTATTAAGGACAACATCCTTTTGTGTTCTTTTAACCAAAACCAGCAAGAAATCTCCCACTTCTTCACAAGGCTGATAAAGCCCATAGCCATTTGTGCAACGAAGAATGAGAAGCCGCAGGAAATGATTTGCAGGCATAGCCCTTTTTCCAAATAGAATATTGCAGCTGGAATTGAGAATTTCAATATCATAGGAAACAGCCGCCCGTTTAAGTAGTCTACTGATTTTTCGTTCATTTTTGCAACCTCCATAAAATTATTTAGTTTACTAAGTATATGGGCAAAAAATGCCAAATAACAGTTTTAGGAAATATTATCAAGCATTTTTTCAACAACACTGAAAAAAACATCAAGGTCATTTTCTGAAATACCCTGCGTCAGTTCTTTTTCTAAGTTCAGTATATCAGCCATAACAATATCCTTGTATTGCAGAGCCTTTTCGCTGACAATGATTTTTTTCCACCGTGCGTCATTTTCAGCAGCTTCACGGTAAATCAAGCCGTTTTGTTCCATTTTCTTTAAAAGTACGGTTGCCGTTGAGGGACGAAGACCGTATTCTTCCTCAATATCTTTTTGGAAAACATCGTTTGTCTGTGCTAAAAGGAAATGCAGTACTTTTCCCTGTGAACCGCTGAAATTCTCCCTGCTTGAAAAGGCGTCAATTTTCCTGTGTAATATCCTTGCGGGAAACAGAACATAAAAATTTTGACTGTTATAAAAACAAGAGCAATTTATCGGATAAATACTGGATTTGTATCGATTGCTGGATACATTTTTAAGTTATCACATTTTTTATTCTTCTGCACAACTGACAATGATATTCATAAAATGAAAGAAAAGACGCTAATCTATTCTGGAGGAAATACGTAAAATGAATGATACTCAATATAGATTTTGTTGCAATTGTTGTTGCCAGGGACCTGCCGGTCCCCAAGGCGATCCTGGACCACAAGGGGAGCCAGGACCCCAAGGAAAACCAGGACCTCAGGGCCCTATGGGTCCTGGCGTGCAGCCGTCCTATTTTAATGCTGTTATGCAGGGAGGCTTCCAGGATGTCGCCCCGGAGGATGATGTCCGTTTTCTGCTTGCGATTCAATCCGGTGATTTTTCCTTTACACCCAATACGGCGGAGATTATCGTAAATACAGAAGGGGTCTATCGGATCGATTACTCTTTATTAGTTCGTCCTGCTTCTGGATTATTAAATGTTTCCTATGCCGTAGCTATTAACGGCGTAGAAAATCCATTGTCGTTTTTCGGAGCTTATTCTAACGAGCTTGAGAATACGGAACGAATGGAATTAACGGGAATGTTTATCACCTCAATTCCCGCAGGCTCAACCGTTACATTGCGTAACAAGTCCTCTAGCAAGGATTATCTTGCCGGAACGGGAATTGATAATCAGGCGGTTAATCATGCAGCTATCTTATTACAGCGGATTGCTTAATTCTTAATTGCTTTATCACCTGGAATTGAAGTAAAAAAGAGTATGTATTTATATAAAAACTTAAATAATAATAGTTAATATTAATAAGAAGCACAACGAATTGGAGTAACAAGATAAAATCCCGGAAGTGCCAATAATGGGCGTTCACCGGGATCGTTTTATGTTTTTTTAAAGTTTATATCTAATTATTCGTCCATTTTTAATGGATAAAACAAATAAATTTGTCCATTCTGATTTGAAACACCACAGATATTATTTCGGCAAATTAAAGTGTAAAAGCCTCCTTCTTCTAATAATTTATAACAACTATTCTTTGAAATATTATAACAATAAATAAATCCATCATTTAAAAAAAATAGATTATCTTTTATTATTCCATACCAAGAAAGATTTCTTGAAATTTCCTGTACTTCTAATGTATGGAGATCCAAAAGGAAATAACGTGAAAAATTTGTATGATAAACGATATAATCAGAAGAAGCCTCTAAGCTTTGAATATATTCTGATTTATAGTTTAATAAGACTTGGTATCGTATGTAAGTATCTGTTGGAATATGGTAACTTAAAATATACCAATTAGTACCATCATAATCTACAGTATAAATATAGTCTTCTGTGATACAAGGATATGCATAGGGATTATAGCTAAAATTAAATTCTGTCTTTTTTGAAAGTATGTTTTCTTCTGGATTATAACAAATTAGATCATATCCATATGCTGTATCTGTTACAGATTGAATTTCTAAATCAGGATATTCTTTTGTCACTTCTTCCTTTGTATTTAAATAGAAATAAAGGGCATCCTGATAACAGCTTCCTATATTTGGATCGCCAATATTTTCAAAATCTCCTACTTCACAGATGGTAAAATGATTTTGTGTCTGAAGATCCATTCCTTTTAATGTCCAGCTGCCCATAGTAGCTCCACTATAGGCTTCACACCAATAAATATAATTTTCTGATAACGCATCAGAAATGACACTATAATTACAATCATCTGGAAGAATCGTAAATA
>CAJUEI010000224.1 GCA_910585255.1 uncultured Lachnospiraceae bacterium | reverse complement strand
TGATTCAGACTGGTATATTCATGGTTGCCCTTGTGAGTCTGTGTTATCAGATTTTCAGGGAACGAAAATAGCCGCCACTACTACCAATAGTTGACGGCTGTTACTTTGTAACACGCTAATGTTATTGTGAGGATAGCCGCTGCTATGGCTTTGCCTTTTGTATTCTTAATATAACATATCTGGCAGCAGAACGCAAGATAAAATAAGGCGAACATATATTTGTAAAGAAAAAATACTTGACAAAAGTTTTATAAAAGTGTAGTAAAGAAGCCATTTTTAGAGATTAGAAATATAGATTTGTGACAATACTGTGACAAATTTAGAAGAAGATAGGATTTTAGAGCAGAAAAAGGCACTCAATACCTTAGTTGGTATCGGGTGCTTTTTAACTATAGATTTCTTTTATATTGCTTTTTTACTGGAATCATATATTCCCACATTTCTTGCCGTTCCCGGAATGGTCTTTCAAGATTACATTGAAAATGATAATCTGTATCTTCAAGCATTTTCATAAAATCATCCATTAAAATAGGAGGAGATAATTCTTTATTTTTGGTATTGTACAAAAAAAATATTCGTGAGCGTTCTTTGTCTTTGTGATGTAAAGTAACTGTCTTTTCTCCATTCCTATCTTCTGCAATCCATTGATTGATAAAAAATGAATCTGTAACAACCTCTTGTAAGGCGGAAACAGTAGTGATTAATTTGTATCCATGTAATTTTAATATTTGACAATATAAATCCTCTCTTTCCAATTTTAGCCCATATCTATCAGACGCTTTTTCCAAACGAGTTATATGATCTGATTTTCCAAGTAAATAATCAACATCAACATTCAATATCATAGCAAGCAATTCGGCATCTTCTTTTTTAAGATGTACACGCCCTGTAGTAATAGTGGATATTTTTTGTTGTGACATACTTTTAGTTGCTGATAAACCATGTGCCTTATAATATTCATTCATTTCATTAGCGAGTGTTGTTCCGTTTATTTTTGCCAGTTCCATACATTTAGAAAGTCGTTTACCACATTTTTCGTCTAATTCATAGTTTTTCATTTATTATTCTCCCTTAAAATACACAAATAACAAAGTTTTGGTAAAAACTTCACTTTTATACTAACATCATGGTAAAACCATATTAGCATAAAGGCACAAGATAATCAATAGCAAACAGAAAGGAAAATGAACATGGAAGCATTAAAAGTAAAAGAAATGATAAAAAGAAAAACGCCAGAAGTTAAAACTGTAAAAATTGAGCCTGCTTGTATGCGGTATGGAGTCGGCAGAAATACCATGCGAAAGATTGCCGAAGATGCCGGGGCAGTTGTTCGGATTGGGAAAAGTTATCTTATCAATGTTTCTAAAGTTGATGAATATATGGATGCTTTATCGGGTGAGTAAATGAGTAAGATTCTCAAGCTGAATGGTAGGGTAAGGAGTAATAATGGAGCATAAAAAAATATTATCTTATTTTCAAGTGAAATCAAGTCATGGGAATAAGTCACAGTGTATCTGTCCAGCACATAAAGATAATCAGGCTTCCTTGACCATCACAGAAGGAAGTGTTTCTGCCCTGTTTTGTTGCCATGCAGGATGTAAAACAGAAGATGTACTGCAAGCGGTAGGGTTGAAAATGTCTGATTTGTTCTATGAAGAAAAGCGAACTAGCAGCAGTTGGCAAGCCTATGTTGAGAGCCGGGAAAAAAGGAAAATCGAGGCGGTTTACAATTATGTTTCTCTTAACGGCAGTTATGCTTTTACTAAGGTACGGATGCAAGGGAAAAAGATGCTATATGGAATACTGGAAAACGAGCGTTTTACTTATGGATTACGAGGAAGGAATTAAAAGCCGTCTATGGGGATGTACAAGCTATACATAAGGCAGTTTCAGAGGGAAAACCAATTTTTATACCAGAGGGTGAAAAAGATGTGGATACTCTAGTAAAACAAGGATATACAGCTTTTTCCTATGGTGGTGTGAATGATTGGGCGGTAGATATGGTGCAGCTATGCAAAGGGGCGGTTGTCTATGTACTGGCTGACAATGACGAACCAGGGTGGCGTGTTGCAAATATTATTCAGAGCGATTTGCAGGGAATAGCGAAAAGTGCAAGGGTGATAGTTCCAGTGCCAGATATTCCAAAAGCTGATATATCGGACTATTTTGCAGCAGGACATAGTAAGGAAGAATTTGAAAGCCTTTTGCAGCAGGATAAAGCCGTTACAGAAAAAAGAGTAGGGGGAAAAACACACCTGACTTATCACAGTTTCATCTTGTGAACAATAAAGGCATCCCAACGGGCGTATTTGATGAAGCTATTTTTAAATATATAAAAGGACAGCAGGATTTGTTTGTGTGTGGTGGCACAGTTTATATTTATGATGGTGGCTATTTTAAGGCTGATGTAAGTGGTGCAAGGCTGAAAACAATAATTAGCAAGCTGATATATCCGCAGTTTATTAAAAGTACCACGCTGAAAAGGATATATGATCGTTTCCTTTGTGATATATCCCTTGAAGTGTCTTTTGAAGAATTGAACCATTATCCAGCACATTGGATATGTTTTGAAAATGGGATGTACGATTGCAAGAAAAAACGTCTGCTGCCACATAGCCCAAAATATAAAGCTATTAATCAGATACCACATGAGTACAAGCCGGGAGTAGTGCATGAGGGGAAAAGGATAGAGGAATTTTTAAAGTTTATTTGCCCGAAGCCAGACAGCCGGGAAATGCTTTTGCAGTTTTCAGGATATGCACATACAAAGGATGTGGGACAACAGAAGTTTCTTGTATTACTTGGAGAAGGTGGTAGTGGAAAAAGCACATTTATTAGGTTGATGGAAGCATCCGTTGGAAGTCAGAATTTGTCAAATATCAGTCTGACCGACTTACAACAGAGATTTGCAAGTTTCGGGCTTATGGGTAAGCTACTGAATAGCTGTGCAGATTTGGAAATATCCGCACTGGAAGATACAGCAATCATTAAAAAGGTTTTAGGAGAAGATACCCTTAGAGCAGAGCAAAAGGGGCGTGATGCTATTTCTTTCAAGAATTATGCAAAGCTGATATTTTCCACCAATGAATTGCCTGTTGTAAAGGCTGAAAAAACAAATGGTTTTTATCGGCGGCTTTTGGTATTGCTTATGGACAGAGTGCCAGAGAAAAAGAACCCTAATCTGTTGAATGAACTATTGCAGGAAATTGACTATTTTCTATGGCTTTCGGTGCAGGCACTTGAAAGAATGTATGAGAATGAAATTATTGTAACCTCTGCTGAATCTGAAAAAGCCGTTACATAGTTACGCATGGACAGTGACACAGTACAGGCGTTCCTTGTGGAAGCGTGTGTTTTGGACGAGGGCAGCAGGAGTGAACGGACGGAACTGTATAGCCGTTATGAAAAATATTGTGAAGATACAAATCGCCAAAGTCTTACAAAGAATAATTTTTACAAAAGTTTGAGAGTAAAGGGTTACAAGGATTTTAAGAGTGGCAGTTACAGATATTTTAAGGGCATTTCTGATGAAAAAAGCAGCCCCACACCTGCCCCCAAAACTGCCCAAGATGGTTTTATGACAATTCCGGTGGACTATCAGGAGAAACTACCTTTTGGCTGATAGGGCAGATTTTGGAGCATTTAGGGCAGTTTTAGGGCAGCAGTTTTTGGTATATCTGCCCCACTCAAATCCTTGTATTTACTGCATTTAGGGCAAAAGGGCAGTTTATATAGATATATTTTAGAGATTTTATAAAAAGTATGTGGTATGGGGTATTTATACATATAAAGGAAAACGGCGAAAAAAATTTGCCCTTTTGCCCTTTTTGGTTTTGGTAACGGATTTTAATAAAAATATTGATTGGCATTTGAGTATGCTAGAGAGGAGATTTTATGAAAGGGAAAGGATTTATAGATTTAGCAGATGTGCCGGAGTGCCCTGCTATTGTCACGGCATTTTATGACAAATACCGGGGAACGATTGCAGAGGTTGAAACTATAGGACAGAGAAACTATATTCTTTCCGAAATGCAACAGGATTTTGAAACAAAGGTAAGACAGGAGCCACAGAACCAAAATCAGTTATTGGAAATTTATGAATTGTTAAAGCGGAAATGTTGGGAGGTTGAATTGAGTGGCAACCAATGAGCAGATGAAAACGGAATTTTCCTATTTCGGGGAAGTCTGGACGTTTTTTAAGAAATATTATTACGTGGAAAATACAGATGAATTTTGGGAATCTGCTATAGAAGAGGCAGCGGCAATCAATCAAAAGTATCGTTGTCCTTTATGCAAGGATTTGATTCTTGCGGTTTTGAATGAATTGGAGCGAAAAAGCAAAATGATATAAATTGCCAATAAAAAAGAGCCTGACAAGCAAGCCCCTTTAACGCTTAATTTAATTATAAAAGGAGTGGCTTGCAGTGTCAAAGGAAAAGTTGAAAGAAACGATAGTAAGGTTGAGTTTTCAGGAACTTGGAATGAGCAAAGAACGGTATCGGGAATTAAAAGCAGAGTGCAGAAAAGGACAGTATGATCGGGAAACACTTTTGCAAGCGTGTAAAGGTTTCCCAGATGGAGTAGCCGCTTTTATTATAAAATCAGTAACAGAGGGAAAATCTTTTGACAGAATGGAATATTCCGAGTTAGGGCGTGTTTCAGTTGGAAGAACGGATTTTTATGCACTCCGTAGGCAGTTTTACAGCAATTTGGATAAAATATTGACAGAAAGGGGTATCAGTTTTTGAAAGAGTATTGATTCACAATGGAGAAAATAAAAGACCTAGTAAGGAAGATGGTGATTTTGGTAGATAGCCGTGAAAAGAAGAATCAACATATTTTAGCCTATTTTGAGAAACAGGGGATTCCTTATCAGGTTACAAAGTTAGATTATGGGGACTATAGTTTTCTGCTTCCTTCATCTGCTGCCGGAATAGACCTTTATTTTCATCAAGATATTTGTATTGAGCGAAAAGCGACACTGGAAGAATTAAGCGGTAATCTTGCACAGAAAAGGCAGCAGTTTGAAACGGAGTTTTTGAAAGCTGGAAATTGTGGGGCAAAGGTTTATTTGATGGTGGAGCATCCGGGTGGCTATACTGACATTATTAATCATACATATAAAACCGAACTTTCTCCGATTGCTTTTATGGCATCACTGAAAACATGGGAAAGTCGGTTCGGGTGTCATATACATTTTATTGACCGTCAATACAGTGGATATTTCATTGTGTCTACTTTCCAGTATTATGCAAGGGAGCAGTTGAAGTAATTCTTGCGAAAAGCGACACAAAAAAAGAGTTTTGCAACACGATAACATGCAGGAGGAAAATTCGGGAAAGTTCGAGCAAAAAAAGAATTTCTTTACACGATATACGCAGGAGGAGAAAAATACCAAAATGCACAAAAATGCACACCAAAAAAAGAGGTTTAATGACATGGTATAGGTGCAAGGGGAAAAACCTTGAATTTCCAAGTAAAATAGAATTTATATACACGATAATGCGTGGGAAAGAAATCACCAAAAAAGTACAAAAAAGTACAAAAAAAAATAAATACGTGGAGGTAAAAAAGTATGTTAGTGGAAATTATGAGAATCAATAAAGAGGAGATGGCAGCGGTAACAAGTTTGGATATTGCGGAAACTTTTGAAAAAGAGCATTATCATGTAATTGAAGATATTCG
>CAJUEI010000223.1 GCA_910585255.1 uncultured Lachnospiraceae bacterium | reverse complement strand
CAAAAGAGCGGGCCAACGCTTTGAAAAAGCTGAATGAAGCGGGTATCCCAACGGTTGTCTGGCTTTGCCCGATTCTTCCTTTCATCAATGATACAGAAGAAAACATCCGAGGGATTTTCGAATATTGCGTGGAAGCAAGGGTTTATGGCGTAATCTGCTTTGGAATGGATTTGACACTTCGTAAGGGCAACAGGGAATATTTTTATAACCAATTAGACCGATTGTTTCCACATATAAAAGAGAAGTCTATCCAGACATATGGTTCGCAGTATCAAATCAACAGTCCAAAAAACAGCGAACTTATAAAAGTATTTCATCAAATATGCGGGGACAATGGTATCCTAAAAGAGAACTGGCTTACTCAGCACCATCTAAACAACAGCAAGAATGATGAAAAGATAGAAATTTTTTTATGCTATAATATCTTATCGGAAAGGAGGGAGCCTAATGCAAAGTCAGACAGTACGTATTGTTTCACAAGCTATCCAGTATATTGAGCATAATCTGAATGATAAATTGGAGCTAGATATAGTTGCGGCTGCATTGTACTATTCTAAATTTCATCTGCATCGGATTTTTACAAAGACAGTCGGTTTGACTATCCACGAGTATGTTCAAAGGCGGCAGCTTACAGAAGCAGCAAAACTTTTAATTTTTTCTAAAAAACCGATTATCGAAATTGCCCTAATCAGTGGATATGAAAGCCAGCAGGCATTCACAAGTGTTTTTAAGGCTATGTATAAAACTACGCCTGCGGAGTTTCGGGAAGCAGAAGAATTTTACCCTTTGCAACTTGAAATTCACTTAAAAAAGGAGGCAGTTAAGATGGATTTTACAAAAGAAGATATAAAATTTGCTGTATCTGATGATATAGAAGATTGGATGGAGTTAGTGAGCTTAACGATTGACGGATACCCGTGCTTAAATAAAGATGAATATATCCAAAATCTGCATCAGTACATTGATGATAAAAAGGCGTTAATTTTACGGGACGATGATATGGTTATTGGTGCAATGGGATTTTCGTCCGATACTGGCAGCATAGATTTCTTAGCCATACATCCACAATATCGCCATCTCGGTATTACAAAACTGTTTCTTGATAAACTCATGGACGAACTGCTGTATGGTAAAGAAATCAGTTTGACAACATACCGTGCAGGCGACAAGGCAGATACGGGTTATCGTGAAGAATATTACCGTCTTGGTTTTGCAGAAAGAGAGCTGCTTGTGGAATATGGGTATCCGACTCAGCGGTTTGTGCTTCTTCCAAAAAACAAGGAGGAAGCCGATAATGACTGAAACACAAAGAAATCCGTTGGCAAAAAATTTTAGCACGGTATCACTTATCAAGTTTGCATTTCCAAGTATGGTTATGATGCTTTTTATGGGATTATATACCATAGTAGATACTGTTTTTATAGCTCGATTTGTAAACACAAACGCCCTGTCGTCTATCAATATCGTATGTCCTGTTATAAACCTTATTGTTGGATTGGGGACAATGCTTGCAACAGGCGGAAGTGCTATTGTTGCGAAAAAAATGGGAAGCGGTAAATCCAAAGAAGCCCGAAGCAACTTTACACTCATTATTATTACAGGTGTTATTATCGGTCTGGTTATTACTGCTATGGGGCTTTTGTTCATTGATAAAATTATCTGGGGATTGGGTGCAAGTGAAGTCTTGTATCCATATTGCAAAGATTATCTGATGATACAGCTTCTTTTTGTTGTAGGAAATATCATGCAGGTTTTATATCAAAATCTTTTTGTCACAGCAGGAAAACCGACTTTAGGACTTGTACTTTCCATTTCAGCGGGCATTGCTAACATTGTTTTTGATTATATATTTATCGTTTTGATGCAGATGGAAATAAAAGGGGCTGCACTTGGAACAGGCATCGGATATATGATACCAACGATTGTTGGAACAATATTTTTTCTGACCCAAAAAAGTGAACTGCATTTTTGTAAGCCCAAAATGGATATTTTGTTTTTGCTAAAAAGCTGTTCCAATGGTGCTTCTGAAATGGTAAGTCAATTGGCCACTGCTGTAACTACATTTCTATTCAATACGACAATGATGAAACTGCTTGGCGAGGACGGCGTGGCGGCAATTACAGTTATCATATACTCTCAATTCTTGCTGACAACGCTTTACATAGGCTTTTCAATGGGTGTAGCCCCCATAATAAGTTATAACTATGGAAGCAAAAATGTAAAACAGTTAAAGAACGTTATTCGTATTTGTCTTGCTTTTATAACGGCTGTTTCGGTTATGGTATTTTTGTTTTCATTTTTTACAGGCGAAAATATTGCTAAGATATTTGCAGGAAATAATGAGAATGTTTTTAAAATTACAAAAATGGGATTTACTATTTTTTCCTTTGGTTTTCTATTTTCTGGCTGTAATATTTTTTCATCTGCGTTGTTCACAGCATTGTCAAATGGAAAAGTATCCGCAATTATATCCTTTTTGCGAACATTCGGGTTTATTACAGCTTTAATTTTAATACTGCCCCAATTTTGGGATGTCACAGGCGTATGGTTAGCGATTCCCATTGCAGAGCTTTTTACATTCATACTTACAATATGTTTAATAGCCAGACACTGTAAACATTACAACTATTTATAAAAAGCAGATAGCAAGTTAAAAAAAATAAAATAGCTATTATGTCCTCTCTGCGGAAATAAAACCTGCGATAAAATCAGAGAGGATACGAGCATAAATAAAGAAAACCTTGACACTCCACAATTTAACCTCATCAAAGAAGTCCCCCGCTTCTAAGCCGCCAAGACGAAAGCGGTGGGTTGGGACTTCCTTGTTTCAGTGGGAGTACAGACTCCCACTGAAAAGCTGCGATAGCAGCTATGAGGTTAGGAGCAAGTAGCAAAGCGGATTGCGAATATCCGATTTGACTGCAGATATCAGGACTTTACACATTCTGCTTATATTCTTCGGGCAAACAAAGTATAATAAACATACGTGCTGTAACAAACCTTGTTACAAATGCCCTTCTGCCCAATAACTGAAAAAGTTATCTATATTGGATAACAGAATTTCTTTATTCATATATTATCACTCCCGTAAATCCCGATTTCTTTTTATATATCTTCAGAAATTTCTTTGTTATAATCCTCCGCAAATTCTGTCATGCTCTCAAAATGCCTTGGACAAATTCCCACTTTTTCATACTCTACAAGATACTTATTTAAAGCCTGATCAAAGACGCCCACATTCTCTTCCAGGTTTTTGGGATTAAATTTATCCATAATTTCAAAGTCATCCACTGCAATATATTCTGCAATCCCATGAAGCATGTACTGTAAAGACAATAAATTCATAAAAGAAGAATACACATCGTTTCTGCCTGCCGCCTCGACCATTTTGTTCTTCCAGTTAGAATACATTTCTTCATACGTTCCACGCAAATTTTCTGCAGAAGGGAGTTCCTTTTTCTTGGGAAACTGCAAATACTCGTCTGTCAAAACAAATAACTCTGTCAGTTCTGCCCGTATCTTTTCCACTGTTTCCGCTTGAATGACGGCAAGAATTCTGGTTTCAGGATCAAATGGAAGTTTGAGCTGTTTAAGCTCATCCAAAGCCCTTTTCGTTCCTTTTCTGAAATACTGACCACTATACAGCATTACAGAATTTTCTATAAATTCAATAGCCGCTCCTGCACAGCTTCTAGCTTTTGATAAAGATTGTGTGAGATATATCTCTGCAAGCATCTTTTTTGCATCACTATATGCTTTGTCAGCCTTCTCATATCGTTTATCCGATGCAAGCAGCTCTGCTGCTTTTCTTCTAATTCCATCCAGCCTTTTCAATGCACTTTTATCTTTACAATAAACAATCATCGAGTCAAACAGCTTAGACAAATGTGCGTGGTCACACTGTGCATCTTTTTCAAGCATATCCCAGCTAGTACAGTAAAGGTCATATCCTATATCAACATCATCTATAATAAAACCATCAGCCAAAACTTGTCCATTTTCGTCATTGATCAAGATCATCAAATCAAGATCAGATTTTTCGTACTCATCTCCGGTAATGACCGAACCATACACACCGATCAGTGCCAGGGAATTAGGACACAGAACATCTGCTTTTTTTATGATAATGTCTATCATTTTTTCATTCATGTCATTCATTCCATATTCCTCCAATACAAATCTCAATTCTAATTTTTCACTTTTGTTGTTTTAACCTATCAAGGAAGTCCCCCGCTTCTAAACCGTGAAGGCGAAAACGGTGGGGGACTCCCTTGATGAGGTTAAAAAATAAAAATTTGCTTTTTTCCCATTTTATATTTTCTCCTTATAAAATAACATTAATCCATTCAACTTTTCCATCAACATAATGAATATAAAGAAATCAATCATGGCAGCCTTATCACGCTGGCAGATTTTTATAAGGTGTCCATTGATTATCTGTTATACCGGACAGAAAACAGGTCAACACTCCTTTAACGGAATTGCATTTAAGTGATGAAATAGTTGTGCTTCTGAAAAGCGGTCGGATTAACAACCGCCTGCTGTGTAAACTTGCTACCCAAAAGGATTTTATAAAGTTTTTGGCTGATATTGAGGTTTATGTGGATAGGATTGCCTCCATGCAGATTCAAAACCTCAACTCCCTTGTTGATACCATCTGATGCGGAGTTCCGGCAGCTTGTACATATCCTTAAAAAATCGAAATTCTTCAAAAGCTATGTCAGCCAGAGAAAGAAACGGAAATAAGAAAACCACTGTTGCATGGTTGTGTATGTTTCCATATAGCAGCGGTTTTGTGCTGGTTGGTGGTATATAGTTGAGAGAGTGGCTTGATAAATTGGAAGTCGTCAGTGAATCACCTTATAACGCAGTCTGAGGTATGAATCCTCCAAAACTATACATTCCTGCAATTTCAACACACCTAATTGTGATAATTCACTCTCTAATAGTAAAGATTTTCCGTCAATCAAGGTGGATGTGTCCTTTCCACCAATTAAAATAGGGGCAATGACAATATCAACGTAATCAAACAGTTTTTCCCGAAGGAACAGACCGTTTAATGTGCCGCCGCTTTGTATGGTGATTCTATGACAGTTATATTCTGACTTGAGTTTTGCAAGTGCATCCGTCAAAGACAATTCTTTTTGATAGATAATATGAAGATTGACCTCCTTCACCTGAAACGCAGGATGGTCTGCATTGGAAGTAACCAGCACAAATTCTTTTGATAGGGTACAAAAATAGCGAATACCGTGTTCGGTCAGATGATTGTTGTCTATCAATACAAAGGAGATGGGTGTTTTACTCGGCATTTTCTTCGTGTTGACCCCCATCTTTTTCTGTACTCTACCGGAATTAAGCGACCATAAATCGGTGGTTTGCTCTATCTCATAATACTGGTGCAGTCCTTCTTGAACACCTGTAATTTTAGGAAAATCTTTATCGACATCAAAACCGTCTGTTGCTCCTGTGCTGATTTTTCCGTCAACTGACATAAGCATAAATAGTGTTGTAATAGGTCTATCCATTTTATTTCTCCAATTCTATAAACCGAAATCTGTAATATTAGTTCTTATTTTTCAAAAACTACAAAACCACATTCATAAGGATGGTCGCAATACACACTTTCTTGCTTATCAGTGTGGTATAACATACTTTTCAGTATAATTAGAAAATCTCCGCCACCCG
>CAJUEI010000222.1 GCA_910585255.1 uncultured Lachnospiraceae bacterium | reverse complement strand
AGGCACGTGTTTAGCCTCCTGCAGAGGCGAATTGCGTGCCGGTCCGTCCGGCTGATTATACCTAAATTCAGAGGCATTAGACTTTCTGCTTTCTGGAGAGCGGAACAGCGGGGAGGAATCATTTTCCCGCTCCGGCGTCCCCCTCCGCTCTAACATCCCCCCGTCCCGTATATATAAAAAAAGAACACTTCAATATCAGTGTTCTTTTTATAAAATATGCAAAAGCCTATATTTTTTAATATAACTATTATATTGATAGCAAGTCGGCTTTTATTTATCTTTATTAAATTTATCTTTTAAATTTTCTTTGACTTCCTCAAAAATTCCTTTTTTTCCGCTTCTTCCGGTATTCTCCGCTCCGGCAGAAATTCCTCTCATAGCATCGTCAAACCGGCGAAGTGCCTCTTTTTGTTCCTCGTTTAACCGCTCTGGAACCTGTACCACCAAGGTTACATAGTGATCTCCACGTGTATTTTTATTCCGCAAAGAAGGAACGCCTTTTCCTTTTAACCGCACTTTAGTATCGGTCTGTGTTCCTGCTTTTACATCATATTCTACCTCTCCGTCTACTGTCCGAATCCGAATCACACCGCCTAATGCTGCCGTTGCAAATGTAATCGGAACTGTGGAGAAAATATTGTAATCCTGTCTCTGGAAAATCGGATGTCTAGATACTACAACTTCTACCAGCAGATCCCCACGTTCTCCTCCATTGATGCCAGGTTCTCCTTTATCCCGAATCCGAATACTCTGTCCGTCATCAATTCCGGCAGGAATTTTAACGGCTATCTTTTTCCGGCTGCTGATATATCCAGAACCATAACAATCTGGACATTTTTCTTTTACAATCTTACCTGTTCCGTTACAGTCTGAACAGGTTTGAACATTTCGTACCATTCCAAACAGGGACTGCTGTGTATAAACCACCTGTCCCTTTCCATTACATTTTGGACAGGTCTGCGGCGTTGTGCCTGGCTTTGCCCCGGTTCCATGACATTTGGTACACTCATCTTTTAATGTCAGTTCGATCTCCTTATCTACGCCAAATACGGCTTCTTCAAAGGTAACTCGCACACTGGTACGCAGATTTGCCCCTTTCATTGCTCCATTGCCGGAACGGCGGCTTCGGCTGCCTCCTCCGAAGAAATCTCCGAATATATCTCCGAATATATCACTCATATCCATGCCGCTGAAGTCAAATCCACCGCCTCCTGCTCCTCCGTCAAAGGCTGCATGACCAAACTGATCATACTGAGAACGCTTCTGCGGATCACTTAATACAGCATAGGCTTCCGATGCTTCTTTAAATTTTGCTTCTGCTTCTTTATCTCCAGGATTGGTGTCGGGATGATATTTCTTTGCAAGCTGACGATAGGCTTTTTTTAATGCTGCTTCATCCGCATTTTTCGGCACACCAAGCACTTCATAATAATCTCTTTTTTCTGCCATCACTTTCTCCTCTATCTTATTCTAAGTATAAGCACAGGCATATTCTTTGGTCTGCCGGTGCGATTCCCAACACACATAAATCAATCCGTTTCAACAGCGGATTGATTTATGTTAGCCTTATAGTTCATTTATTATCTTGTTATACTTCACGATAATCTCCGTCTACCACATCATCACCTGATGCAGAACCGCTGTCTGCTGCACCGCCCATATCAGGTCCAGCACCCTGTCCCTGTGCACTCTGCATATTTTCATACATTTTGGTAAATACACTCTGGGCACTGGTCATCAATTTTTCTCTGGCTGCTTTCATTGCATCTACTTCAGAATCGGACATATTTTCTGGATTGGACTTTTCTACCAATTCTTTTAATGCTGCTAAATCGGCTTCCACTGCGGCACGATCTTCTGGCGATACTTTATCTCCTACTTCATCTAATGCTTTCTGTGTCTGGAATACCATCGAATCGGCATCATTTCTGGTATCGATTGCTTCCTTCCGCTTCTTATCCTGTGCCTCATATTCAGCTGCCTCTTTTACTGCTTTTTCAATGTCAGCATCGGACATATTCGATCCAGAAGTAATCGTAATATGCTGTTCTTTTCCTGTTCCTAAATCTTTTGCCGATACATTTACAATACCATTGGCATCAATATCAAAGGTTACTTCAATCTGCGGTACACCACGTCTTGCAGGAGGAATTCCATCTAAACGGAACTGTCCTAAACTCTTATTATCTCTTGCAAACTGTCTTTCACCCTGTACAATATTGATATCTACGGCTGTCTGATTATCTGCTGCAGTCGAGAAGATCTGACTCTTTCTTGCAGGAATTGTTGTATTTCTCTCAATCAGTCTGGTCGCTACGCCGCCCATTGTCTCAATCGATAAGGAAAGCGGAGTTACATCTAACAGCAAGACTTCACCTGCACCGGCATCTCCTGCTAATTTACCACCCTGTATGGAAGCTCCGACTGCTACACATTCGTCTGGATTTAATGATTTATTCGGTTCCTTTCCGGTTAATTGTTTTACTTTATCCTGTACAGCCGGGATACGTGTAGAACCACCGACTAATAATACTTTGCTGATTTCTCCTACTGTTAAACCAGCATCTCTTAATGCATTCTGAACTGGAACTGCTGTTCTTTCTACTAAATCATGTGTTAATTCATCAAATTTTGCTCTGGTCAGGTTCATATCAAAATGCTTTGGTCCTTCTGCAGTTGCAGTAATAAACGGAAGATTAATATTGGTGGTAGTAGCAGAGGATAACTCTTTCTTTGCCTTTTCTGCTGCTTCTTTTAATCTCTGAAGTGCCATCTTATCCCCGGACAGATCGACACCTTCCTGCTTTTTAAATTCTGCAATCATCCAGTCAATCACCTTATTATCAAAGTCATCTCCGCCAAGCCGAGTATCTCCGTTTGTAGACAATACTTCAATTACACCGTCACCGATATCGATAATGGAAACATCAAAAGTACCACCGCCTAAGTCATATACCATAATCTTCTGCTCAGTCTCATTGTCTAATCCATAGGCAAGGGCAGCGGCAGTCGGCTCATTGATAATTCGCTTTACGTCTAGTCCGGCAATCTTTCCGGCATCTTTGGTTGCCTGACGCTGTGCATCATTAAAATATGCCGGAACGGTAATAACGGCTTCCGTTACTTTATCTCCTAAATAATTTTCTGCATCTGCCTTTAATTTCTGAAGAATCATAGCAGAAATCTCCTGCGGAGAAAATCTCTTATCGTCAATCGTTACTTTATAGTCACTTCCCATATGTCTTTTAATGGAAGCTATTGTTTTTTCTGCATTGGTAACTGCCTGACGCTTTGCAGGTTCTCCTACCAAACGTTCTCCTGTCTTTGCAAATGCCACAACGGATGGTGTGGTTCTTGCACCCTCTGTATTTGCAATTACAACTGGCTTTCCGCCTTCCATAACTGCTACACAACTATTTGTTGTACCTAAATCAATACCAATAATCTTTCCCATGATGTTTTCCTCCTAGAATCTAACAAATCTATTATCATTAACAGTTTACTACTTTTACCATGCTATGCCGCACTACACTGCTGCGGTACAAATAGCCTTTCTGAAATTCTTCAGAAATAATATTTTCACCCAATTCTTCGTCTTCGCCACGCATTACTGCATTGTGAAACTCTGGATTGAACTCTTTTCCAACGGCTTCGATTGGCGTAACGCCTATCTCTTCCAATGTTTTTACAAATTGCTTATAAATCTTTTCCATTCCTTCAGCAAACGGTGCGGCTTTTTCTTCTTCTGAAATGCTGGCAAAGCCTCGTTCAAAATTATCTAAAACCGGAAGAATCTTTTCAATTACATCCTTTGCCCCGATTTCATACATCTGTGATTTTTCTTTTTCGGTACGTTTTCTAAAGTTATCAAATTCCGCTAACGTCCGCTTATATTTATCGGTTAATTCCTCAATTTCTTGGTCTTTTTTATCCTTTTTTTCTTTTTTCTTTCCGAAGAAACCTTTTTTCTCTTTCACATTGCTAACTTCCTTTTCTGATGCACTGCTATCTTCTTCGCAAGTTTCTTCTGCTTCCTCTGTATTTTCGTCTGTTTCGGATTCCATTGTATCATTATTTTGATCGGATTCCGATAGGTCTTCTTCTATTTGTATGTTTTCTTTTTGAATCTCTGAATCCTGTACTTGTGCCTGTGTCTGTTCCTGATTCTCGATTTCTTCTCTATTTTCTTGCTCTGCCAAATCGCTTCCACCTTTCTATCTTATGACTTTTTATAGATTGTATCCAATTCGGCTTTCAGCGTTTTTAAAGTATTTACTACTTTTTCATAGTCCATTCGCTTCGGCCCGATAATACCGATTGTTCCCTTTACACCTTCCTCTAATTCATAGGTTGCTGTTACAACGCTGCAGTCTTTCATAGTCTGTACGGGTGTTTCTTTTCCAATATAGACTTGTATTCCATAGTCATTTTCAGCAGTTGTTGTATGAGTGACTAAATCAGATAAGGCTTCTTTTTCCTCAAAGGTTGTCAGCAGTTCTTGTGCCTTTTGCTGACCGCTCAATTCTGGATATTTAAAGATATTGGTTGCTCCGCTGGTGTAGATTTCTAAATCATCTACTGTAATCGCTTCTGCAACAGCATCAATCACACTGCCTATAATACTTCTATGAATTCCTGCCTGCTCTTTTAATTTTGCAATTACAGCAAGGCTAATTTCATTTAGAGTCAGTCCGTTTAAACTGGTATTACACAGCATGTTTAATTCTAACAGCGTTTCATTGTCTAAATCTTCTTCTACATCAATAATAGTGTTTTTTACAATATTTCCATCAATTACAACAACTGCCAGCAGCTTTTCTTCGTCTACTTTAGAAAGCTGAATAAATTTTACTTTATTTTTATGATATTGCGGTGCAGTTATCATAGTAGCATAGTTGGTATTTACTGCCAATAATTTTGCCATCTGCTGTAAAAGCTGATCCATCTTATCGGCACGCTCCATCAGAATTTTTTTCATTTCTGACAGATCTTTTTCCCGCTCGCTTACTTCTTTTTCTTTTTCTTCCATCAGGTTATCGACATAGAGGCGATATCCTTTATCAGATGGAATTCGACCGGCAGAAGTATGCGGCTGTAAAATATAACCCATTTCTTCTAGATCTGCCATTTCATTTCGAATGGTAGCGGAGCTTAAATTCAAATCGGTATACTTTGATATCGTTCTAGAACCTACGGGTTCTCCGGTCTCTAAGTAATTTTTGATGATGGCTTCTAAAATCTTTCGCTTTCTTTCATCTAACTCCAATCGGTTCACTCCCTCCATTCTTTCTTACTTTTTGAATTGTTAGCACTCAACTTAATGGAGTGCTAATATCTTGCTATAGTTAAAATAGCACTTTTCCCTATATTTGTCAACTGGTTAATTTTAAAAAAAATATAAACTTTCTAAAGTATTATTATCATTTATAATTGTTTTATCATGCTTTTATGATTCTTTTTCCTGCTTTTTTGTTGTTGGGATTTATAGAGAAGAAAAGAAGGGGATGAAATAGGAGGGGATGTTAAAGAGGATGCTAAAGTGGACGCTAAAGTGGGGAAGTGATTTCTGGCTGCTGTTCCGCTCTCCAAAAAGTAAGAAAGTCTAATGCCTCTGAATTTTAACGCATCCAACCGGACGGATCGGCACGCAATTCGCCTCTGCAGGAGGCTAAACACGTGCCTTTTTTTGCCATTTG
>CAJUEI010000221.1 GCA_910585255.1 uncultured Lachnospiraceae bacterium | reverse complement strand
ATGCTTCTGAATTTAGGTAGAACCAGCCGGACGGACCGGGGTGCAATTCGCCCGTACAGCGGGCTAAACACACCCCTTTTTTTGCCATTCGAGAATGGCAAAAAATCCTAGGGGATCGACAGAAGCATAAGACGTTCTAACTTTCCTCCGAAGTCACAGCGGAAAGGAATCATTTTTCCGTTCTAGCTGTTTTTTTCTGTCGGTAGGTATAGAGTTGATTCATGTATCCATAGAGGGATGGAGAAGGAAACGTAAATTCTGGAATAGTACAGCCAGAGTGCATGAGAAGGATGCTGTGACTTCGGAGGAAAGCTAGAAGTTTTTAGACTTCTGTCGATTTCTAGGATTTTTGTCATCGTCAGATGACAAAAAAGGGGTGTGTTTAGCCCGCTGTACGGGCGAATTGCACCCCGGTCCGTCCGGTTGGTTCTACCTAAATTCAGAAGTCTTAGAACTTCTGCTTTTCGGAGAGCGGAACAGCATCCTTCTCATGCACTCTGGCGTTCTTTTTGGGAAATTTTTCTTTCTATTTTGTGGGTTTTTATCTAGCTGTTTTCTATGGGTTATTGTTGGTATTGGTAAAATTCGAAATTAAATTGATACGATTACAAAATATGACTTGAAATTTTCGGGAGGAAGAGATACAATTAAAATCGGTAGAAATTTGTTTTGCAATAGAAATCACCAACAATTTCCGATTATTAGAACCTGCCTTTGGTTCTGATATAGATGTCACAATAAGAATATGGAGGGCTGAAAACATGAGTAGTACAGCACAAGTATCAGCAAGTAAAAGAATAGAAGCATTACTTGATGATAATAGTTTCGTTGAAATTGGCGGATATGTTACTGCAAGAAGCACGGATTTCAACATGCAGCAGAAAGAAACCCCTGCAGACGGCGTGATTACCGGCTATGGTGTAATTGAAGGCAACCTTGTGTATGTGTATAGCCAGGATGCAACTGTAATGAATGGTTCTATGGGCGAAATGCATGCAAAGAAGATTGCAAGGATTTATCAGATGGCTCTAAAAGTCGGTGCACCAGTAATCGGGTTTATTGACTGTGCAGGATTGCGTCTTCAGGAAGCAACAGATGCATTAAACGGATTTGGAGAAGTTTATATGCAGCAGACATTGGCAAGCGGCGTAATTCCGCAGATTACAGCAATCTTTGGAACCTGCGGCGGCGGAATGGCTGTAGTTCCGACTTTAACAGACTTTACTTTTATGGAAGAAAAACATGCAAGATTATTTGTAAATTCTCCAAATGCGATTGACGGAAATTCTGTTTCTAAATTGGACAGTGCATCTGCCAAATTCCACAGTGAACAGTCAGGAATGGTGGATATGATAGGAGAGGAAACTTCTGTTATTGCAGAAATTAGAAAGCTGATTGCGATCTTACCGGCGAATAATGAAGATGATCTGTCATATAGTGAGTGCGTGGATGATTTAAATCGGGTATGTACAGATTTAGAAAATGCGGCAGCCGATCCAGCAGTAGTATTATCTCAACTTTCTGACAGTGGTTTTGTCTTTGAGACAAAGAGAGATTATGCAAAAGAGATGGTAACGGCATTGATTCGCTTAAATGGTTCTACTGTAGGAGTTGTGGCAAACCGCAGTGTACGCTATGGAGAAGACGGAGAAGCAGCAGAAGAATTTGATGCGGTACTGACAACAGCGGGATGTGAAAAAGCGGCAGATTTTGTCAATTTCTGTGATGCATTTGATATTCCGGTACTTACTTTGGTAAATGTAAAAGGCTATCAGGCTACTTTATCAGAAGAAAAGACGATTGCAAAGGCAGCAGCAAAATTGACTTATGCATTTGCTAATGCAACGGTTCCAAAGGTTAGTGTAATAACAGGAGAGGCATATGGAAGTGCTTATCTGACGATGAACAGTAAGTCTATTGGTGCTGATATTGTCTATGCATGGCCGTCTGCTTCGATTGGAATGATGGATGCGGCACAGGCAGCAAGGATTATGTATGCGGAGGAATTAAATCAAGCAGAGGATGTCAGTGCATTGTTATCGGAAAAGGCGGCTGAGTATGCTTCACTTCAATCGAGTGCAGTTGCAGCGGCAAAAAGAGGTTATGTGGATGATATTATTGAAGCACAGGATACTAGAAAATATGTAATCGGTGCTTTTGAGATGTTATTTACAAAGAGAGAGGATCGTCCGGCGAAAAAGCATGGATGTGTAAAATAATAAGAGGTGACAACTATGATGTTATTAGCAACTGGTACAATCAGTGCAGGGAAAGCATTGATGAATACACTGATTGGTATGGGAACGGTGTTTATTGTTCTGATTTTCATCTCCTTTATTATCAGTCTGTTTAAATATATCAATCAGACCGATGCCAAGAGAACAGTAGCAGCAGAACCAGTGCCATCTTTAATTCCGGCGGCTCCTTCGGTGGAAGAGACAGAAGAGGCAGAGGAAGAATTAGTGGATGATACGGAACTTGTTGCGGTGATTACTGCAGCGATTGCAGCTTATGCGGGGACTTCTTCTGAAGGCTTCCAGGTAAGAAGTATTAAACGTGCTGCAAAGTCAGCATGGAAATAAATGAAAATTTAGGAGGAAACTTTCAATGAAAAATTATACGATAACCGTAAACGGAACAGCATATGATGTAACAGTGGAAGAGGGAGGTGCAGGTTCTGCTGTATCTGCTCCAAAAGCCGCTCCGGCAGCTCCAAAGGCAGTGCCGAAAGCCGCTCCAAAGGCAGCTCCGGCAGGTGCACAAGGCAGTGTAAAGATTCAGGCTCCAATGCCGGGTAAGATTCTTGCAGTAAAGGCAAATGCAGGACAGGCAGTTAAAAAGGGAGAAGTGGTACTTGTTTTAGAGGCCATGAAGATGGAGAATGAAATCGTTGCCCCTCAGGACGGAACGATTGCAGGTGTCAATGTGGCAGTTGGCGGACAGGTAGAAGCAGGAGATGTATTAGCTACTATGAATTAAAGTGCTGTATTCAGACGAAAAGGATACGCATAGACATAGAAAGGGGACAAACATGAACTACGGTCAGTATATTGTAGATACAATGTCAAACCTCATTCATCAGTCAGCATTCTTTAATTTAACATGGGGAAACTATCTGATGATTGTAGTTGCTTGCATTTTCCTGTATCTGGCAATTAAAAAAGAATACGAACCGCTTCTTTTGGTTCCGATTGCCTTTGGTATGTTACTTGTAAATTTATACCCGGATATTATGAAGACAATTGAAGAATCCGATAACGGTGTGGGCGGTTTATTACATTATTTTTATTTACTTGATGAGTGGAGTATCCTTCCATCTCTGATTTTTATGGGTGTAGGGGCGATGACGGATTTTGGTCCGTTGATTGCAAATCCAAAGAGCTTTTTACTTGGTGCAGCAGCACAGTTTGGTATTTTTGCTGCTTATTTGCTGGCAATTTTACTTGGATTTAATGATAAGGCAGCAGCAGCGATTTCGATTATCGGCGGTGCAGACGGTCCGACTTCGATTTTCCTTGCAGGAAAGCTGCAGCAGACCGAATATATGGGACCGATTGCAGTGGCGGCTTATTCCTATATGTCATTGGTTCCGATTATTCAGCCTCCGATTATGAAGCTGTTTACAACAGAAGAAGAAAGAAAGATTAAGATGGAACAGCTGCGTCCGGTTTCGAAGTTAGAAAAGATTCTGTTCCCAATTATTGTTACAATTGTAGTAGTATTGATTCTTCCGTCTACTGCTCCGTTAGTAGGTATGCTGATGCTTGGAAATCTCTTCCGGGAATCTGGTGTAGTAAAACAGCTTACGGAAACGGCTTCGAATGCATTGATGTATATTGTTGTTATTATTCTTGGTACTTCTGTAGGTGCTACTACAAGTGCAGAGGCATTTTTAAAGGTGACAACATTAAAGATCGTGGTATTGGGATTGGTTGCATTTGCAGTTGGTACAGCAGCGGGTGTTCTGTTTGGAAAACTGATGTGTAAGCTAGACGGCGGAAAGACGAATCCGCTGATTGGTTCGGCAGGGGTATCTGCGGTTCCTATGGCAGCACGTGTATCGCAGAAAGTAGGTTCCCAGGCAGATCCGACCAATTTCTTGTTAATGCATGCAATGGGACCGAATGTTGCCGGTGTAATTGGTACTGCAGTAGCAGCCGGAGCGTTTATGGCGATGTTTGGTGTAAAATAAGAAAATATTTGATGTCTGATTTTGTAGGAAATCAAAACGGACAGACAGAATGGAGGAAAAAATGGCTGGACAGGTAAAAAAACCGGTAAAAATTACAGAAACTGTTTTGCGTGATGCACATCAGTCTCTGATTGCTACCAGAATGACAACAGAACAGATGCTGCCGATTATTGATAAAATGGATCGAGTGGGATATCATTCGGTAGAGTGTTGGGGCGGTGCAACATTTGATGCTTCTCTTCGTTTCTTAAAAGAAGATCCGTGGGAAAGACTTCGGAAGTTAAGAGCGGGATTTAAAAATACAAAACTGCAGATGTTGTTCCGTGGGCAGAATATCTTAGGATATAACCATTATGCTGATGATGTAGTAGAGTATTTTGTGCAGAAGTCGATGTATAATGGAATTGATATTATTCGTATTTTTGACTGTTTTAATGATCTTCGGAATTTAAAGACTGCAGTGTCGGCTTCTAATAAAGAAAAGCAGAACTATGCAAAAGGACAGAAAGAAGTACAGGTTGCACTTTCTTATACATTAGGAGAGGCGTATACGCTGGACTATTGGAAAGATACTGCAAAGAGAATTGAAGAGATGGGAGCGGATTCGATCTGTATTAAGGATATGGCAGGACTTTTGGTTCCTTATCAGGCAACGGAGCTGGTTGAAGCGTTAAAGGCAGGAACGAAGCTGCCGATTCAGATGCATACGCATTATACTTCTGGTGTGGCATCGATGACGTATTTAAAGGCAGTAGAGGCAGGAGCAGATATTATTGATACTGCGATGTCTCCGTTCTCAATGGGAACGTCACAGCCTGCTACGGAGGTTATGGTGGAAACCTTTAAGGGTTCGCCTTATGATACGGGGCTGGATCAGAATTTATTGGCTGAGATTGCGGATTATTTCCGACCGATGCAGGAACAGGCATTAAAGAGCGGGCTTTTGAATCCTAAGGTAATGGGTGTGAATATTAAGACATTATTGTATCAGGTTCCGGGCGGTATGTTGTCGAATCTGGTTTCTCAGTTAAAAGAGGCAAAGCAGGAAGATAAATATTATCAGGTATTGGAAGAAATTCCTCGGGTACGGAAGGACTTTGGAGAGCCGCCGCTTGTAACGCCTTCTTCTCAGATTGTGGGAACGCAGGCAGTGTTAAATGTTCTGCAGGGAGAGCGGTATAAGATGGTAACAAAGGAATCAAAGAAAGTGCTTGCCGGGGAATTTGGAGAGACCGTAAAGCCGTTTAATGCTGAGGTACAGAAAAAGGCAATTGGAGATACTAAGCCGATTACTTGTCGTCCGGCAGATTTGATTGAGCCTCAGTTAGAGAAGTTTAGGAAGGAATGTGCACAGTGGGTACAGCAGGATGAGGATGTACTTTCTTATGCGTTGTTCCCTCAGGTTGCTACGGAGTTTTTTAAATATCGGGCAGCACAGCAGACGAAGGTAGATCCGGCAGTAGCGGATACAGCGAATAAGGCATATCCGGTTTAGTTGGAAGTTGGTTTGGTGTGGAGAAGCAGTC
>CAJUEI010000220.1 GCA_910585255.1 uncultured Lachnospiraceae bacterium | reverse complement strand
CTTCCTCCGAAAAGCCGGAGGGACCTTATTGTGAACCAGTATTTTTAGATGAGGATGGAATTGACCCTTCCATTTTTACAGATGATGATGGAAAGCGATATATGATTTTAAACCGTGGGGCAAGAATTTTCGAAATCAGTCCAGATGGTAAGAAACAGCTTTCTAAAGCAAAACTGCTTTATTATGGACACCAGAAACGGGCACCGGAAGGCTCTCATCTCTTAAAAAAAGATGGATATTATTATTTATTTCAAGCCGAGGGCGGAACTGGACCGGGGCATCGGATTTCGGTTTCCCGTTCAAAGACATTATTCGGAAATTATGAGCCTTGTCCTTATAATCCGATTATGCGGCAGACAGATGAAAAGGCAGGGATACAGCGATGCGGACATGGAAAGCCGGTACAGACTCCTAATGGAGAATGGTATATGGTATATCTTTGCGGCAGACAGATTGACGGAAAGTATAGTATGCTTGGGAGAGAGACAGCTTTAGATCCGATTACCTGGAATCTAGATGGATGGCCTATGGTAAACAGACTGCAAGGACCAAGTGTACTGCAGAAAAAGCCCAATTTAAAAGAAGAAATTGTACCAGAAAAACAGGACGATTTTTCAAAAGGAATATTAAGTACCGAGTGGGTATCTCCTAGAGCACCGGAGAAGGGAGCATTTACATTTGAGGACGGCTATCTTAAAGTGTTAGGAAGCAGGGAACCACTATCGACTATGTATGCCCGAAATATCTTAGTCCGAAGGCAGTGTCATTTTCAGTTTGTCTTTCAGACCGAGGTAAAAGTACCGGAATTATCGGGGCAGCAGAATTTGGGAATTACTTGTTATTATGATGAAAATACCTATCTGACTTATGGAATTTCAAAACAAAACGGTGCGTATTGGCTCTCTGTTACAGAACATATCGGAGATGATACCGTTTGTGCAAAAGAGCAGAAATTAGAAGTTTCTGTTGGAGACAGATTAGAACTCCGTGTCAGTATCAATTATCTAAAGCGAAGTTTTTCATTCCGAAATTTAACAAAGGCAGAACAGATGCCGGCAGCAGATACAGAATTAGAGTATAGAGAAACCGGAGTATTAGAGAATGTCTACTATCTCTGTGACGAAGGAATCCGCAGAGGAAAGCGTTTTACCGGAGCAATGGTTGGGATATATGTATATTCCGGGCAGGAAGAAAATCGTTTGACGGGAGCATTTCGAAATATGAAATATAGTCCGGCAACATGTTAGGAGATAAAAAATAAAAGATAAAGGAGAACAGTGATGAGCAAGAGAAAAAAAATGTGGATTGCAGATAATGGAGACGGAACATATAGAAATCCGATTTTATATACGGATTATTCTGATCCAGATGTTATTCGGGTAGAGAATGATTATTATATGGTAGCTTCAAGCTTTTGTAATTCTCCGTCTGTGCCAGTGCTTCATTCCAAGGATCTGGTAAATTGGAATGTGATTAGTTATGCAATGGAAAAGCTGCCGTTTGACTATTATGAAAAGCCTATGCATGGATGCGGGGCATGGGCACCGTCCATTCGGTTTCATGAGGGATATTTTTATGTATTTATTCCAATGCCGGATGAAGGAATCTTTATGTGCAGGTCCGACAATCCTTTTCAGGGATGGGAAGCACCTGTCTGTGTGCGGAAAGTAACTGGCTGGATCGATCCTTGTCCGTTCTGGGACGATGACGGAAAGGCATATATGGTCTCGGCATTTGCCAGAAGCCGAATTGGATTTAAGAGTATTCTCCATATGAGTCCGATAAAGCCGGACTGTACAGAGACTTTGGATGATGGCAGGCATATTTTTGATGGGCATGAGACACAGCCTACGATTGAAGGACCAAAGCTCTATAAGAGAAACGGATATTATTATATCTTTGCCCCGGCAGGCGGCGTTAAGACTGGATGGCAGACAGTACTGCGTTCCAGGAATATCTATGGACCTTATGAAGAGAAAATTGTTATGCGGCAGGGAAATTCACCTGTAAATGGACCTCACCAAGGGGCTTGGGTAGATACACCGTCAGGGGAAGACTGGTTTATTCATTTTCAGGATGTAGGAAATGCAGGAAGAATTATTCATCTACAGCCTATGAAATGGGTAAATGACTGGCCAGTAATTGGAATAAATGAGGATGAGACTGGGTGTGGAGAACCAGTGCTTACTTATCAAAAACCGAATACTGGAGTGGTATGTGAGATTGATGCACCGGAGGATTCAGATGACTTTGACGGGGAGAAATTGGGGCTTCAGTGGCAGTGGAATTCTAATTATCAGGAAAGCTGGTATCAGATGGTTCCAAAGGAGAGTAAAATTTTTCTTTATTCACAGGCAGTTGAGGCTGGAACGCAGCTTTGTGATGTTGGAAATTTATTGCTGCAGAAGTGGCCAGCACCAGAGTTTCAGATTACCGCAAAGATAGATGTCAGCGGATTAATTGATGGGGATTATGCCGGGATGGTTTCTTTAGGAGGCGTTTATACTGGGTTGGCATTGAAGGTAAAAGATGGACGGCGGAATTTGGTACAGATGACAGGAGAGTGGTTAAAGGCAAATGAAACGGAAACTGTTTTGGAAACTTTTTCAGAGGATGTTTTGTATTTAAAGATGATAGTAAAGGGAGAAACAGAGGTTTCATTTTGCTATAGTGCAGATGGGGAAACTTATCGGAGTATAGGAGAGATGGTAAAGGCTACACCTGGACGCTGGGTTGGAGTGAAGGCTGGACTGTTTGTGATTAATAAGATGGGAAGAACCGGAGGTTTGATGCAGGCGGATTCCTTTTTATTTGAGGAATTATAGAAAGAAATAGAAAAATAGGAGTGAAAAAGCGGTCTTTTTGAAAAAGGCTGCTTTTTTTATGGGATATTTTATGGAAAGGGAAGGTGTTTTAAGGGGGGATGGGTGCAGACAAATAGGGATTGTGGAAATGAAATTGTGGGAGGGGAGGACGCCAGAGAGAGGCAGTTTTTTGGGATTGCAGTTCCGCTCTCCAGAAAGAGAAGTTCTAAGGCTTCTGATTTTGGTGCATCCAACCGGACGGACCGGCACGCAATTCGCCTCTGCAGGAGGCTAAACACGTGCCTTTTTCGGGCACAAGTGCCCTCAAATCCTAGGTTTTCTACAGAAGCCTAAGAACTTCTAGCTTTCTTCCGAAGTCGCTGCAATCCCAAAAAACTGCCTCTCTCTGGCTGGTTACTGGCTCCGGTAATAAAAAGCAAGCGGGGTTTTTTCAGCAAATTGTAGTAGTATATTGAAGTTTTTATAGGAAAAATATTGAAGTTTTTATTAGGAAAAAAATAAAACTTTATTTTCATAATTATTTTTATAACGAAGATAAATCAATATTTTATTGCTGTTTCGAATAGGTAAATTTTGTAATCGATGGATTATTTTGGAGAGAAAGTCAGACAGATTGGGAAAGTGGTTTCTGGCTGTGGTGACTTCGGAAGAAAGCTAGAAGTTCTAAGGCTTCTGTAGATAATATGTGGAATATTGATGAATATTATAATCTTAGCCGATATGGAATATCTTATCACCTTTCTATATTTGTCAATTAAATAAAAGGATAGTAGGATAAAAAGTTTAACCTCATCAAGGAAGTCCCTCGCTTCTAAGCCGCCAAGGCGAAAGTGGTGGGTGGGGACTTCCTTGCAGACTTCCACTGAAAAGCTGCGATAGTAGCTATGAGGTTATGAGTAAGCAGCGAAGCGGATTGCGAATATCCGATTTGACTAATTACAGCTAACTATATTGTAAGTAGATTATCTTTCAATAAGAAAATATAATGAAAAATAACTGTAATAAAAAATAACTGTCTGTTATAATGCTTTTCTTACGCTATATTGAGATTATGACAAAGGTATGATAGAATTGAGAGAAAACAGAGAATGGAGGGAATGTCACTATGAGCAGTAGGGCTGATAAAATGGGAAGTCAAATAAAAGTGTTTCGTGAACATAGTGGCTTTACACAGAAAAATATTGCAGATTATCTAAAAGTCGATCTAAGTCAGATAGCAATGGCGGAAACGGGAAAGCAAGTTTTTACAGCAGATATATTAGAGAAATTAGCAGAATTATTTGGAGTGTCGTTGGATGCATTGGAAGCAGAAGAGAGACAAATTCCTCCGCTGTCCTTTGCCTTGCGTGCCAGTGAGATTGACGAAACAGATATGGAAACGATTCGAGTCATCAATCGAATTGCTTTAAACAGCCGGTTTATAACAGAGCTGTTAGAAAAGAGAGGGAACCATGGATAAGCTGGATTTGCGGAAAAAAGCAGTAAATTTACGAAAGCAGTTAGGAGAAGATGCTGTTTCTCCTATCGATATTTTTGCTTCCGCATTTTTGATACCGCATTTGTCTGTGGTATATTATCCTATGGGAGAACATCTAAGCGGGATGTGTGTAAAAGATGGAAAGAATTGTGTAATTGCCGTAAATTCTTCGATGACATTGGGACGACAGAGGTTTTCAATGGCACATGAATATTATCATCTATTTTATGATAAAGCATGTTTTACTGCTATTTGTGCAAAGGAGATTGGGGAGGGAAAAGAAAAGGAAGCAGATCAGTTTGCTTCTTATCTGCTGATGCCGCCGGATGCTTTAGCAGAGCAGCTCAATCGAATTCAGAAAGCAGGATCAGAAAGGCTTTTGTTAGAGGATATTGTTCAGATAGAGCAGCACTTTCAGATTAGCCGCCATGCTTTGCTGCATCGGTTGCTGGAGGAGGGAAATTTAACAGAAGAGGAAGCGGAGCCGATGCGGCAGAATATTACATTATCTGCTGTAAATTTAGGATATCCAGATACGCTTTATAAGCCTATGCCAAAAGAAAAGCAGTATGGAACCTATGGATATTATATTCAGCAGGTGGATCGGGCGATGGATCTGGGATTGATTTCGAGCGGAAAATATGAAGAGTTATTATTAGCTGCATTTCGGGATGATCTGGTATATGGCGAAGAGCTTGAAGGGGGAAAAATGTTTGACTGATTCGCTTTTCTTTGATAGTGACTGTATTTCTGCTTTTTTATGGGTAGAAAAGGAGTGGATTTTAACACAGATGTATATGGGGAGAATTGTAATACCAAAACCGGTTTATGATGAATTATCTTATCCTCGGGTTGCTCATTTAAAGGCAAGAGTGGATAAGATGCTTGAAAACGGGGAGGCACAAGTAGAAACGATTGGTGGGGATACAAAGGAGTATAGGCAGTATGTGCAGCTGACTGTTGGTATGGAAGAAGGAAGGGCTGTGATAGGAAAGGGGGAGGCAGCGGCAATTGTTTTGGCACGAAATCGAGATGGGGTGGTTGCCAGTAATAATTTACGGGATGTTTGTTTTTATGTAAAAGAGTATGGGATGCGGCATATAACAACGGGGGATATTTTAGTTGAGGCATTTCAAAATGGAGTGATTACGCAGGAGCAAGGGAATTCGATTTGGAAAAGTATGCTGGCACGGAGGAGAAAAATTGGGGCGGGTTCTTTTACCGATTATCTTTTGAGGAAATATTATTAGGAAATCTTATTTATTCTTTTATATTCTTTATTCTTAGATCTTTAAAATCAAAATTTAAATTCAAATAGTATATAGTGTGGGTGCGGAGTAGTAAGAAAATAATAGGGGAATTAAAAAAGAAAAGCAGAAAATCAATAGTTTTGAGTGGAATAGTAGGTTTTCATAGAGTAATCTACTCTAAGAAAAGCAGGATTTTCTCTCGTAAAATAAAGATTTTCTTTCAATTCTGACCAGAATTTTGACGGCTAAAATAA
>CAJUEI010000219.1 GCA_910585255.1 uncultured Lachnospiraceae bacterium | reverse complement strand
TTTTCCTAATCCGGCAAGCTGTTTTTCTCAGCCGAAACGGTTATTTTGCGTTAGTTTACAGGATAGAAGAATAGAATGGCAAAAGGAGGAAGGGCTTGAGAGGATTAACAGAATAAGGGCTTGATGGGATAAAAAGTTAATTATGATAAAATAAAAATTTCTTACTTTTAGTTATGGAAAGTGTAAAGGAAGAAATTTTTTCGTTGGAAGAAACAGCTTGTCTTAATAGAATAGTCCTCGCAGGGGTATTGCTTCCCGCCGGCACTTAGGCACGGTTTTTTCGTGCCTTATGTGTCCGCTGCGAGGAAGCCTTAGTGCAAACGGCCCCAGCGAGGACTATTCTATTAAGACAGGCGTAAGGACTGCAACTCCGTAAGATGTCTTTTTTTATTTTAGCCGTCAAAATTCTGGTCAGAATCGAAAGAAAAACCTTATTTTACAGAAAAAAATCTATTTTTCTTAGAGTAGATTACTCTATGAAAACTCTATAATGTAATAGGAAATTTAAACGTGAAAAAGGTCATTATTATGTCAGAGGAAAAATTAGGTTTTATAACGGTTACATATCGGGTTCGGCTTTATAACAGACATCAGAAATGGCTGATCCATACAAGACAGCTTTATAATCGGGTTGTCTGGCATTACTATCAGATTTTGAGGAGTAAAGAGGAACTTTTAGAACAGGGCAATTTTTTGGTTCTTCGGGCATTAGAGGAGATGAGTATTGGTACAAAGGAGATGAAGGCACAGGGAAAAGAACCGCTTTGGAAATTGGAAAATCTTCCGAAGATTCCGCTTTATTTTCGGCGGGCGGCGATTAATGCAGCGATAGGATTGGCAAGAACCTCTTTTACTTCTTGTAAGAAGAGAGGGAAAGAGAAAGAAGAGACTTTTTCACAAGTAATGGATGCTTCTCCTGTTTTTTATAAGGGGATGTATCGGGAGTTTCAGAGGGATTCGATTCAATTAAAACTATATAATGGAGAAAAATGGGTTTGGGTTACCTATCCCTATACTGGAAGGGAGTTTCCGTTGGAGGGAACCTTTCTTTCTCCTACTTTAAAGGTGGAGAAAAAGGCGGCTTATCTACATGTTCCGATAGAAAAAAGGATAAATTATGCTGGAACTGTACGAGAACAGGTAAAAGAGGGGAAGAGAATTTGTGCCGTAGCATTTCCCGATCAGAACAATCTTGCGGTTTGTGCGATTTTGGAAGGAGACGGCAGTTTTGTGGGCAGCTATTTTATTTCTGGAGGGAGAGCAAGAGAAGCTCAGCGTAGGAAAGTATTGGAACGTCTTGAAAAGAGTAGGAAAAGCCGTGGCTTTTATAAAGAGAGAAAGACAAGAACAGGAGATGGGGGGATTGAAAAAATAGAGAGGGACAGTAGTGAGCAGGGAAGGGAGAATCAGGTTCTCTATCAAAAATTGGAACAGATTAATCAGTATTATGTACATAAGGTAAGTCGGGAGATTTTAGAGTATTGTAAGAGGAATCGGATTGGTGTGATTGTGGTTCCGAATTATGAGAATTCGATTTCTTTTCAGAAAAAGGCTTATTTAAAAACAAATTCGTTTCGGTGGCAGGGAAGAGGGATTATTCGAAATTTAAAGTATAAGGCATTTCAGGAAGGAATTCTGGTAACAAGTATTCGTCCTCATTTGATTTCTGCGTGCTGCAGTGAGTGTGGGGAGAAGATCCAGCGTTACAATGAAGGGCATAAGGCAAGCCAGAATTATTATGGCGGACAGTTGTTTGTTTGTCCGAATGGGCATAGAGGAAATGCAGCGTTGAATACAGCAAAAAATATTGGAAGATATTTCCTCAGATCATTTAAAAAAGAAGAGTTATAAATAATAAAATGACTGAGTGGAAATAGAACCGTTGGAAAGCGAATAGTGGACAACGGTAAACTGGAAACAGAAAGGAAATATGGGTGAAAAACCGAGGGGCTCATCTGTATTTTGGGTACAGCACCGCCCGCTTCTGCTGATGGTCGGTCTGAGGGCGGATCAGGGTGCACAGGCAAAGAAAAGACAAGAAAAAGGGTCTTAGTTGTGCTGAGAGGTATAAAAAAAGAGGAGCAAAGGATGAATAGTTTGAAGAAAACAGCTTTGATTATGGCAGGGGGAAGAGGAGAACGTTTTTGGCCTAGGAGTCGGAAGAATCTGCCGAAGCAGTTTTTATCACTGACCGGTGATGGGCGTACTATGATTCAGATTACCGTGGAACGGATTCTGCCGATGGTGGAACAGCAGGATATTTTTATTGTAACCAATAAGGAATATCGTACTTTGGTTCGGGAGCAGCTGCCGGATATTCCAGAGGAGAATATTTTATGTGAACCAGTTGGAAGGAATACCGCTCCTTGTATTGGGCTAGGAGCCATTCATATGGCATCGAAATATAAGGATGCCCTTATGATGGTGCTGCCGTCCGATCATTTGATTAAGTATAACCATATGTTTCTGCGGGCTCTGCAGGATGCCTGCCGGATTGCTTTGGAGCATACCAACCTTGTAACAATTGGAATTACACCGGATTATCCAGAAACCGGTTATGGTTATATTAAATTTAATCCTGAACAGTGCTGCGGGCAAGCTTTTTTGGTGGAGCGTTTTGTAGAGAAACCGGTGTTAGAGGTGGCAAAGGAATATTTAGAGACAGAGGAATATCTTTGGAACAGCGGGATGTTTGTATGGAAGGTTTCTTCTATATTGAAAAATATGGAGCAGTGGATGCCGAAGATGTATCAGGGACTTTTAAAGATTCAGGCTTCGATTGGAACACCGGAAGCGGAACTGGTATTGGAAAAGGAATTTTCTGCATTTCTTCCAGAGTCCATTGATTATGGGATTATGGAGAAGGCACAGAATATTTATACGCTGCCTGGAACGTTTGGATGGGATGATGTGGGCTCTTGGCTTGCAGTAGAGCGGATTCAGAAGACAAATGAGTTTGGGAATATTGCAAATGGAAATATTATTACGATTAATTCGAAAGATTGTATTATTGAGGGAACACAAAAATTAATTGCTGCAGTAGGGTTAGAACATCTGGTAATTGTAGATTCTGCAGATGCTATTTTAATCTGTGAAAAGGATTCTGCTGGGGATATTAAAAAGGTGTTGGAAAATTTAAAGATATGCAATCGAGAGGAATATATATAAGGAGAAGAAAGATGAAAAAACATGCACTGATTACGGGAATAACGGGACAGGATGGTTCGTATCTTGCAGAATTATTACTGGAAAAAGGGTATGAAGTCTATGGAATAATCCGAAGAAAAAGTGTGGTGGACTATGGAAATGTAGAACATTTAAAGGAAAAGATTTCGTTTCTTTATGCGGATATGACAGATTTGGTATCTTTGATTCGGGCAATGCGGATTTCACAGGCGGAAGAGGTGTATAATTTAGCGGCACAGTCGTTTGTGGCTGCCAGTTGGGAGCAGCCGATTGCTACGGCGGAGATGGATGCAATTGGGGTAGCGAACTTATTGGAAGCGATTCGGACAGTAAAGCCGGAGGCACGTTTTTATCAGGCTTCTACCAGTGAAATGTTTGGATTGGTGCAGCAGATCCCACAGACGGAACAGACCCCGTTTTATCCGAGAAGTCCCTATGGAGTGGCAAAATTATATGGACATTGGATTACGAAGAATTATCGGGAAAGCTATGGAATGTATGCTTGCAGCGGGATTTTGTTTAATCATGAGAGCGAGCGGAGAGGAAAAGAATTTGTAACTAGGAAGATTACAGATGGGGTGGCACGGATTCGATACGGACTGCAGGAAAAGATTGAGTTAGGAAATCTGGATGCAAAGAGAGATTGGGGACATTCAAGCGACTATGTACGGGCGATGTGGCTGATGCTGCAGCAGGAGCAGGCAGAGGATTATGTGATTGCAACGAATGAAACAAGAACGGTACGGGAGTTTGTCGATACGGCATTTTCCTGTATTGGAAAGACGATTGTATGGAACGGAAAGGGAGAACATGAGGTCGGAATAGATGCCGAGACAGGGAAGGTAGTTGTGGCAGTTAATCCGAAGTATTTTCGCCCGGCTGAAGTGGAGATTTTGCTTGGAAATCCAGAGAAGGCAGAAAAGCAGTTAGGGTGGAAAAGAGAGATTTTATTTTCGGAATTGGTAAAGCGGATGGTGGATTCGGATATAAGACGGGTGGAACAAGAGGTCTGATAAAAAAGAGGAAGGTCAGTTGATACAAAGGGAATGGATAAAGAGAAAAGACTTCGAATTTTACAGGTGAATAAATTGTATTACCCTTATACAGGTGGAATAGAATATGTAGTTCGTCAGATTGCAGAAGGACTATATCAAAAGACGGATATGAAAGTATTAGTCTGTGGAGCAGAAAAAAAAACGGTAAGAGAAAAGCGGAATAAGATACCAGTGATAAGAGCAGGAAGTCTGTTTATGCTGGGGAATATGCCGGTGTCATTAAAATTTATTCGGGAGTTTCGAAGAGAGGCACGAGAGCGGGATATTTTGATTTTTCATATGCCTTTTCCAACAGGAGATTTTGCTTATTTTCTTTCTGGGATTCGGGATAAAAAGATTGTTGTGTGGTGGCATAGTGATATTGTTCGGCAGAAAAACCTGATGTTTTTATATCGTCCGCTGATGGAATGGTTTTTAAAAAGAGCAGACAGAATTATTGTTGCAACAAAGGGACATATACAGGGTTCACAATATTTAAAACCCTATTGGGATAAGTGCCGGATTATTCCGTTTGGAGTGCGAAAGGAAATTGAGAAAGACAGTTATGATTATTTGCAGCAAATAAAAACAGCAAAAGAGAAAGAAGAGCAGAAAAAAGTTCGGTTTTTATTTGTAGGAAGGTTGGTTTATTATAAGGGCTGCGATATTTTAATAAAGGCATGGAAGGGCTTAAAAAATGCGGAATTAGTTTTGGTTGGAAGCGGAAATTTGGAAAGGGAACTAAAACAATATGTAAAGAAAGCTTCTCTGTCAAATCAGATTTATTTTAAAGGAAATCTTTCGGATAGGCAGGTAATGGAAGAATACCGGAAATGTGATGTATTTGTGCTGCCGTCTGTTGCTAGAAGTGAGGCATTTGGACTGGTTCAGATTGAAGCGATGTCTTATGGAAAGCCGGTTATTAATACTGCTTTGTCAAGTGGAGTTCCCTATGTGAGTCTGCATAAAATTACTGGTTTAACCGTGAAAGCAGGGGATGTAAGGGGATTACATAGAGCCATGGAATGGATGATTACGCATCCGCAGAAAAGAAAACAGATGGGAGAGGCAGCCAGAAAGAGAGTGGAAGAGGAGTTTCTTGCAGAAAAAATGATGGATAGAATAATGGATGTTTGTAAGGAATTGGTGTTGTAATATATGGAAAAAATAATTGTGCTTGGAAACGGCGGACATGCCCGATCGGTTTGTGATATTTTGCTGCAGATGGGAATGTATGAAATTGTTGGACTATTGGCAAAGGATCGTTCACAGATTATGGGAATTCCAGTACTTGGCGAGGATGAGAAATTGGAAGAATTGTATGTTCAAGGAATAAAGAAGGCTTTTGTTGCAATTGGGGACAATCAGATTCGAAGAAAATTAACAGAAAAGTTAAATCAGATTGGGTTTGAGCTGGGAAGTGCAATAAGCCCAAAAGCAGTTATATCCAATTTTGCCGATATTGGAACAGGGGCTGCGGTTATGCCGGGGGCTGTAATTAATGCATATGCTGTGATTGGAGATGGAAGCATTATCAATACAAATGCATCGGTTGATCATGATGTTAAGATAGGAAAATTTTGTCATATAGCTCC
>CAJUEI010000218.1 GCA_910585255.1 uncultured Lachnospiraceae bacterium | reverse complement strand
AAAACGAACAATTGAAGATTTGGAAGCCCGAGGAGATGGGCGAGTATCTACTTTAATAAAATTAGCAAATGCTCTTCATGTCTCACTAGATGAATTATGCCGTTAAGATAAATCAGGCAGCGGAATCCTTTCGCTGCCTGGTTTATCTTTTGAAATTATATCATACCAAAAGATAAAAAGGAACTACGCTATCTCCTAAACCATCCATAAAAAGCCATACGACAAATCCATTGACTAAAATAAGTAATCCATCTCCCTTCTATACGTTCCTGATCCAAAATAGAACCCATTCGTTCCAAATCGGAAGATCGAAACGCTCCCATCCGAAAGCAACCCCGCACTTGTCTTCCATCATTCCGTTTTAACAGAATCCCATAGTAAGCGTACTGAACTGGATTCCAACAAACAAGATATATACTGCCAAATCGGTCCCTGATCAAATCGTACTCCCAGATCTTCTCTCCTCTCCAATCTACCTTTCCTGTAAAAGAACAAACGGTATTCCTATCTACTAAAGACCATGTTTGAATAGGAAAGAATTTCTTTGTCGTTTCATTGGATTTTATTGGAATAAAAACCTCCTGCTCTGCTGCCTTCCCGTCCATTTGCTTAACAAAACTTCCTTCTATCCAAACACCATCTTCTAATTGTTTCGCTCTTTGTAAATGATACATTTTTTATCTACTCCTTTGTGGTTATGATCGATAGGGTTCGGGTAGCGGTTGCCATGCAACAACCTTAAATTTTACCCCTCTTTGTCCTCCGTTCCATTCTCCATCAATAGTATGCAAAGTTTTAGTTGTTCTCTTTCCATCCTCAAATTCTATTGTAACATTCACATCAGCTGAACTCTTTTCAAACATCACGTCACTCCACTTATCTGTACCCTTCAGCTTTGCAAATATACTGTCATGTTCCTCTGGCATATTCTTCCCATCACCGCAATATATCCACCCACCTCCGCAACCATCACCACAGTACATCCACCCATCGCCGCAATCCTCCGCTGCTTCATACAAACTTTCTAACTCCATATTTACTGCTGCTAACTTAGCCTCTGCTTCTTTGCGTGTGAGGAAAACGGTTTTACCAAAATTGTAAAAACTTCTATATGCTTTCGTGCAGCCATCCTCCAAGTATACATTCCAAATCTTGCCTTTTCTTACATCTCCGAACGGATTTATATGACAGACTTTCATTTCAAAAATACGATATTTCTCATCGCTACAGAAAACGACATCATAAACCATGTCTCCCACTGCACAGGGTAATTTCAGCAACTCGCCTTGTTCCTTTAAACCCTCTTTCTGAATAACCTTATCCACATCATAAACCGTTGGTTGACAATCAATTAGTTTACACATCTTATTAACCTTATCTACCGGATAATTGTTTGCAATAGCCATTGCTGTAATTTGTTTTTTTAATTCTTCTGCGTTAATCAATCTCATAACCTCACCTCATTTTTTATAATTTTCTAAGTACCTTTGTATGTACGAAAAATCTGCATTATCATTCTCTGTGTCATTTACATTATTAGTATCATTTACATTTACATTATCATTAGGTTTCAGTTTGGTTTTATTTAGGTTTTTGGTCGGTTTGCATTTGGTTTTACTTCACACTTTCACTGCATACAACTTCCCATCTGCTGCCTTTTGAATATTCCTTTTTCCTGCTTTTAATTCACTATAAATTTGACAAACCTCTATCCACTGCTCTTCTATATTTTTTAATTTACGTTTCCGTTTTACTTCTTCCGGCAGCATCCGAAATTTAAACCTCTTCTTATACGTCTTATTCTCTCTGGCTAAGCTATTAATAATAGATTTACTCGCCCCTGTCATCCTAGACAAAGCAGCAGCAGTCCCCTCTGTACATTGTCCATTTTGTAAATCTGTTACCTCGTATACCATATAACCCAAAATACACTTCCTCCTTTAAAAACCAATCAAAATTAGTCTATTATGTTATATCAAAAATAGAAAAGAACTATAACAAGTTTATTTAACCCCTAAAAGTTGTCGCTCCAAATCATTAAACTGATACTCTCGGCTTTTAAATTGAAATGAGCTTTGTTTTTGTTTCACAGGTTTTTCTATCACCTCAACTTCTGGTTCCTGATAATTTTCCGGCAAGTAATCGATCCAGCTGGAATCTTTTAACCAATTTGCTGGATTTTTAATATATCGTTCCTTTTTCACTAGAATCTGACAATATCCAGCGTAATTTCTGGCAGCAGCTAACAAACTCTCCTCCGAAAGAGATTCCGTGGTCTCTAGCAGAAGAGTATATTCCTCCTGTGTTTTTAACATATCTTTCTTTTTTGGATATAGTGAATAAAACTCATTAAACCGTGTACCTTTTGAATACACACACGAAGAATCTGCATTATCATTCTCTGTGTCATTAGCATTACCATTTACATTACTATTTACATTTACATTAGCTTTTGATTCGGTTTTAGTTTGGTTTCGCTTAGGTTTCAATTTGGTTTCTATTTGATTTTGTTTAGGTTTTCGGTCGGTTTGCACTTGGTTTTCATCTAACTCTAACTCAATTTGGTTTTGATTTATCTCATCGCTTTCAAAACCGCAAATGTCTTCTTTAGGTCTGCCGCCTTTTTTCCCATTTTCATATTTCCTGTTGTTAGCATCTATTTGTGCTCTCATTAGATTAAACATTGCCCTTGCCGGTCCAGAAAGCTCTGGTTCCTTTTCATTATACACATATTCACATATCGCCATAAATAAGGCATATCCACTTCTCATTGGAAGCGATTCTACACATTCAAAAAACGTTTTATAAAATATAAAGCTATCTCTCATTATCTTCCTTCCTCCCTGACTTAAAGCCTATATTCTTAAAATATAGGTGTTCTATCTACCATTTTTAATATCTACGTGTACCTGCTGCCTCATCCAGCTTCCAGAACTCTACTTCAAATTCTGCGATTTTTTGTGATAACATTGGCTAACCTCCTATTTTGTGATAAACTATAATTATATAATACGAATACGACCGAATCGGTCATATTCGTATTATATATGACCGATTCGGTCGTGTCAATACTATTAGGAGGATTTTTTATGAAATTTAACGAATACCTAAAACGCCACAGAGAAACATATGGCTATACTCAAAAACAAATGGCTGAACTAATAGGAATTGCTCCTCGTTCTTATCAACGATATGAGTCTGGTGAAAGAGAACCAGATATAGAGACACTTGTTCAAATTGCAGATTTTTTTAAAATATCTCTTGATAGTTTAATTGGAAGAGATTTCTCTTAAAACTCTTTGATGAATTTTAAACAAATCCTCCAATAGATCCCATGCTTCAATCATCCCTATTCGTTCACCATTTTCTATTCGTTGGTAGGCTCTTTCTGTCATACCAAGATACTCTGCTACTTCTTTTTGTGTCATGCCCGCCTTCCGGCGGGCGTCCTTTAAATTCTTCCGCACCGCTGCCCCCTTTATGAAACTGCTGTCAAATAAGCAATTTCCCGAAACTGCTCTACTCTTATTTTGCAAATTTGATAAATTTTCCATTAAAATCAAAGTATTTAATTGTCCTGCATTTTTGAAAATGTTTTTTATTTAAGGACTTTCCTCTTTAAATATTTTCTTCAAAATGTCTGTTTTTTCTATATAATGTCTATTCTTAACTCTTTCTTCTGCTTTTCTTACATCTCCTAAAATCCATTCCAAAGTCTTAATCACTTTCTCATATTCCTGAGTCCACTTTAAAATCGGTTCAGTTACTTCTTTTATGTCCTTTGCTTTCCGCCGTTCTTGGCGGACTTGCTTTAATCTCTTTGCCATTTTAGCCATATCATGATAGCTATCACTTTTTAACTCCATCCGATGCAAAATATCTTGCGTTTCACTATTCGCTTGATTCTCCTGCTCAGAAGCTATCTGATAATTCATTTTGCTTTCCCGAAGAAATTTTAAGAAATTTGATATGTATTCACTATCCTGCATACGTCCCTCCTTACTTTTTCTTATAAAGTCTTATATTTTTTTAAGCCTATCCTGATCAAACTGGGCGGGATTCGAACCCACTCCGCTGCCTTACGGCTGCTGCTCCATCTAGCATCCAATTCCACATTTTTAAATAAAGAGTTGCAAATTTTGAATTGCCCAACGCTGAGCATCTTTATATAGCCCAATACTTGCTCCATCCAAATCACTCCCACGTGTTGGCTGTTTCATCTATTCATAACAAATTACTCGTCTCTGATAAAAAAAGGTCGATTGCCCACGTCCAATATTTGCACTGGAGTCCTCAATTAAAACTAAATATGGTTCATTTGGTTTCTCATACTGCCAATCACAATTAGAACCATTAAAAATGAGATCATAAACATTAATATATTTTATCATTCTCCTTATGTACTCCTTTTTTGAACATTATATTTGATTTGACAATATTTTAGAGTCTGACTTGCTCTGATTGAATCAGACGGAATTGAACCTGCCCCACAGGTCTTCACCTACTACTTCGTACAACTTCCGGTTCAGTCTTTTGAGTTTCCCTTTTCTCTGATATAATTGCTTTGTAACCATACCAAGCTTCAATATATCAGGAAAGGGGGTCTTACTTATGAGTAAAGGCATATGCTGTTCTATTTTTGATACGAAAACAGGAAAACCTACTGTCTTGTCCTGTGGTTCATGGTTTTGCTATGACTGTAACAAGCTCCGCAAGACAATAAACTACCCATTTACAGGCACTATCACTGAACCTTGTAAAAAATGCGGTTCTAAAATCGTTTATAAAATGGAATAGTACCACTGCCCCGGTCTTTCCGGGGCTTTCTACTGCTTATTTAGCATCTCATCAACTTTCGCCGCAACTTCTTCCTGTAATCTCCGCAACCCTGCCAATTCTTTATCTGTTATTGGCATACCCTGAACTTGCATAAATACCTGAATACTTCCTTCCCGTCCTTCCTTCGTGATGTTTGAAGAAATTCCGATAAAGTCTGTTCTGGTTCCTGTTTCAACCATCTTTCCCGCCTCCCTTCCTGCTGCCATACCTTTCTCCCTTATATTGTCATCTTTTCATTTTCAGCTTTCTTTCTCTCAATCTCCCTGGCTCCTTCGTATACGCATCTCATAACTAGATCAGAAATCTCTTTTGGCACTTCCACGCCATCCATACTCTCCTGCCAGGTTCCGTCTTTGCGAACGTGGACGACTTTTAAACTATTTGAATATCCTTCTGCCATATTGTTACATCCCCTTTTCTGCTGCCATACTAAACCTCCTGCAACTCTTTTTTCTTTGAATTATCCTGCTGATTAGATAAAACTCCCTGCATAAATCCAAGGATAAACATTTGTTTATCTTTTGGAAGTTTTTTGTATTCATCAACAGAATTTCTAATAATTTTTAATTTTTCTTCACTCATACCCGAACCTCCTCTTCTCTGACATTCTTCGCTTTATCTTGTTGATAAACAAATCATATCATTTCATTTCTTTTTAGTTAACAATTTTATTAAAATATTTAATATTTTTTCTTGTTGATAGACAAAATGAAATGTGATACACTATTCTAAAAGTGAGGTGAATAAAATGGAAATATATGAACGAATTGCTTATTTAAGAAAAGAAGAATTGCACATGTCAAGACGTGAGTTTGGTGAAAAATTAGGGGTTAGTGAATCTGTCATTGTAAATATTGAACATAATAGATTACAAAGACCAGACCAAAAAGAACCATTATACAAGTTGATATGTAAAGAATTTGGAATCAGTTACATATGGCTTACAGATGGAATCGAACCAATATATTCCGAATTAGATAGTGATTCTATGGCT
>CAJUEI010000217.1 GCA_910585255.1 uncultured Lachnospiraceae bacterium | reverse complement strand
AGACCATACAAGCTCCCTTAAAATGCTGTATTGCTTGTATCTGTGCCTGATTAAAACTCATTCTTATCCTTTCTTAATCTATATAAAGAGGGTTTGTAATTTTTCTATTCCAATTCGAATTCTTTGTAAGGATTCCTGTTTGCCAAGCAGCTCCATAATCTCGGTTGCTCCTCCTGGAGTGGATTGTTTTCCAGAAACTGCTGTTCGAATCGGCCACATAACATAGCCGTTTTTTACTCCTTTTTCTGTTACATATTGGGATAAGGTCTGGTATAGAGCATCATTACTATAATCTTCTTGTTTTTCTAAAATCGGAAGAATTTCTTTTAATACCTCCAGAGACGTTTCTGTATTGGTTTTCATTTTTTTATGAATATAGAGATCGGTGGTATAATCAGGAAGCTCCTCTAAAAAATCAATCTGATCTTTTATATCGGAGAAAATTTCAATTCTGGTTTTTACTAGGGCTGCTACCTTTTTTAAATCCATTTCTTTTGTAATGATCTCTTTTATGAATGGTTCTGCCATCTGATAAAACTGTTCTGGCTCCATGGCTTTTAAATATTCTCCATTCATCCATTTTAATTTTGTAAAATCAAATACAGACGGAGATTTATTGATATGGTGATAATCAAAAGCCTGCACTAACTCTTCCAGAGAAAAAATCTCCCGATTTTCTGCAGGACTCCAGCCCAGCAGTGCTACAAAATTTACAATCGTTTCCGGTAAAAATCCCTGTTCTACCAAATCTTCATAAGAAGCATGTCCGCTTCGCTTGGCTAATTTATGATGATTTTCATCTGTAATCAGCGGACAGTGAATATAGATTGGCACTTCCCATCCAAAAGCTTCATATAGACGGTTATATTTAGGAGAAGAGGAGAGATATTCATTTCCTCTTACTACATGTGTAATTCCCATCAGATGATCGTCTACTACATTGGCAAAATTATAAGTAGGAAAACCGTCTGATTTTATTAAAATCATATCGTCTAACTCTGCATTTTCTACGGATATATCTCCATATAGTTCATCGTGAAAGGTAGTTATGCCTTCTGTCGGATTGTTCTGCCGAATTACATAGGGTTTCCCAGCAGCCAAGTTAGCTTCTACTTCTTCTTTTGTCAGAGAAAGACAGTGCTTATCATAGACGGAAATCTCTTTCCCTTCTACAATCTCTGTCTTTAAAGTGGAAAGTCGTTCTTTATCACAAAAGCAATAGTATGCTTCTCCTTTTTCTATCAATATTTTTGCATACTCTAAATAGATTCCTTTTGCTTGACGCTCACTTTGTACATAAGGTCCTACTCCGCCGTCTTTATCGGGTCCTTCGTCATGGATCAATCCGGTTTTTTCCATTGTACGATAAATAATATCCACTGCACCTTCTACCAACCGTTCCTGATCGGTATCTTCAATACGAAGTAAAAACTCTCCATTTTCATGCTTTGCAATTAAATAGGCATACAGTGCAGTTCTTAAATTTCCTACATGCATCCGTCCTGTCGGACTGGGTGCAAATCTTGTTCTAATTTTCTGAGACATGGTGTTCCTCACTTTCTTGTTACTTCTATTTTCTGTATTTATTTCTGATTCATTATAGCTCAGCTTATTTTCTTTCGCAACCGATTCCTTTATTATTTTCTGTTGTTTCCCGATTCTTTTTCAACTGGTATGGTATTTTTTTTTCAAACTGGCTATTTCTATCTATCCACTTTTCTCTATAATAGCATCTATAAAAAATATTTCATAAAAACGGAGGATTCTTATTATGGAAAAAACACAGAAAAAATATACCACTTTTTTAATTGGCATCGGACTGATTTTCTTTGGTTCTGTTGCAGGTATATTGACTTATCAGGGGGCAACATCAGAAGGAGCATCCAATAGTACGAAAATGCTCTATGCCTTAAGTCTTATTACAGCAACTCTTGGTATTATTGCAGCAACTTCCGGGATTCATTCTTTCGCTGTCTCTAAAGCTGCCCAAAAACCAGATACAAAAACTCTGGCTCAAGCTGCTCTCTGTGCCGCTCTTTGTTATATTGGATTTACCTTTTTTAAAATTGATATTCCAGTCGGAACAGAAAAAACTGCGATTCATTTTGGAAATATCTTTTGTGTACTGGCAGCTCTTTTTATCGGCGGCTTTTGGGGAGGTATGGCAGGAGCAGTCGGAATGACTATTGCCGATCTCACCACATCCTATATTACCAGTGCACCGAAAACTTTTGTATTAAAGCTGTGTATCGGACTGATTGTCGGCTTTGTTGCCCATAAAATCTGCAAATTAAGTGCAGAACACAGTAAAAAATATCTAACTCTTACTACAATCGGTGCTTCTTTGGCAGGCATGTTATTCAATGTTGTTGCCGATCCACTGGTAGGTTATCTCTATAAGACATACCTGCTTGGAATTCCGCAGGACGTGACCAAAGTACTAGCAAAAATCGGAACAGCCACAACAGCCGTAAATGCAGTTACTACTGTCTTTATTGCCTCTTTTCTCTATCTTACACTGCGGCCGGCACTTAAAAAAGCTGAATTATTTGTTACAATCCATTCCTAAAAAATAGATACAAAAAGACTTCGTTTTTATTCCAAATAATAAAAGCGAAGCCTTTTCTCTTTTTATTTTTTATTATTTCCCTACGATCTTATAATAACTTCTTGAAGTAATTATAAATACTCCAAGATAGATAAGTCCAAATAAAAACAGCGTTCCAACCAAGCACCAGGCAAAAAGCTCCCGATTTGTTAAATTTAACAGTGCCAGTAATCGTTCCAACATAGGAAATGCCGCTGTTAAATGCACGGCTGCCATTCCAAGCGGAAGAAAGAATACAATCTGAATCTGTGTACGAATAGCTTTTTTTACTTCTGTATGGCTCATTCCCACCTTTTGCATAATAGCAAACCGTTCTTTATCCTCATATCCTTCTGAAATCTGCTTATAATAAATAATTAAAACCGTTACCATTAAAAACATACTGCCAAGAAACATTCCTAAAAAGAATAAACTTCCATTAATAGACAAGAAATCGGCGTAGCCCTCTTGTCTAGATTCAATATAACCATAAGAAATTTCTCTTATCTCAGAAGGAATTGCCGTATTTTCTTTCCATCCATTCATCCAATTCCGAACAGAAGAAACACAGTTTAATTTTTCCTCTGCAGTTCCATCAATATCGACAGCAATTTCATAATGAATACTAGGCAGAGAATGTTCGATTTCAGAATAAGTATCATATACTCCTTCTGCAGCCTCTTCTAATGCCTCTTCATCTGAAAAAATCAAATAAGCCATTCCACTTACTATATTTGACATACTCTCTTTTTTGTCTCTCTCCGACAGATCTACCCTCTGTACCACTGGATATTCTGTCTGATTAAATAAAATCGTTTCCTTTTTATCTATATCATTCTTTTTCGAGGCAACTGCAATTTCGCCTTTTTTTAAATCTGTTACGGAATTCCCTGTCAGTCTCTCATAATTTTCTTTCGTCATAAGAGCAATCAACATAATATTTTTATCAGAAAAATCCAACTCTTCTTTTGCCAAAGTAATCTGATCTTCTTTCCAATTTGCTGAAACTATCATACTGCCGATTACACTCTGTTTGGTAATAGTATAACCCTCTTCTTTAATATAACTGCTGATTTCCTCTAAAGCCCGATCCATAATCCCTGCTTTTGGCACTTTCATAAAATAAAACTGCACTCCGATTTCTGCTGTATAACGATAATTTAATTCATCTTCCAATCCAAAATACATACTGATTGTAGTAGAAATCATTACTAAAACCATCGTTGACAAAATACAAATATTCGCCAGACCTGCGGCATTTTGTTTCATTCGATAGATCATACCAGACACTGCAGTAAAATGCCTAATCTGATAATAATATTTTTTATTTTTCCGCAGCATCTTTAAAAGAGCAATACTTCCAGCTGTAAACAAACAATAGGTACCTATTATTACTAATATTACAGCAATAAAAAACAATAAAATCGCTTCTATTGGATTTTCAGTTGTAACTGCAATATAATACGCTGCACCTAAACATACTATACCAACGATAGAAAGTATCAATTTTGTCTTCGGCTCGCGTTCTCCTATATTAGTAGCATGTAAAAGTTCAATCGGATTTGCCATCTGAATTTTCATAAAATTATATAAAAATGTTGCAATATAAATACCACCAAATAATTCTGCTGTCTGTATACAACCGTATTTTGAAATATAAAACGGAATCGCCTCTTCTAATCCGGTCAGCTTATATAAAAACATCGTCAGTAATTTCTGAAATAAAATACCAAGCAGCAGTCCAATTCCTACAGAAATAAAGAATGTAAGGATCATTTCCCAAAGCATTACCTTTGCAATATGACGTTTTTCCATTCCCAAAATATTATAAATACCAAGCTCTTTTTTCCTTCGTTTCATAATAAAGCTATTGGTATAAAATAATAGGATACAAACAAAAAATCCAATTACCACTAAGCCAAGCGTCAATATAATGACAACAACAGAACCTCCCCTTACATGCCCTAATCCCTCGTGCCCCTGCATTGCACGCATACAATAAAACATCATAACCGATACCACACCAGCTAAAAGATAGGGAAGATAAAAGTGTTTATTGCTTTTTATATTAATCCATGCCAGTTTACGATATAAATTACTCATATTCTTCACCACCTGTCGTCAAGATTGTCAATGTATCGGAAATTTTTACATAGAGTTCCTCATTGCTTAAATTTCCACGATAAAGCTGATGAAATACTTCCCCATCCTTAATAAATAATACTCGTTTTGCATGACTGGCTGCCTTTGTACTATGCGTTACCATAAGAATAGTCTGTCCCTCCTGGTTAATCTGATGAAACAAAGACAATAAACTGTCGGTTGCTTTCGAATCCAACGCACCGGTCGGTTCATCCGCAAGAATCAGCTGCGGATTCGTAATCAATGCCCTTGCCACTGCCGTCCTCTGTTTCTGTCCGCCTGAAACCTCATAAGGAAACTTTTCCAAAAGTTCTTGGATTCCTAATTTTCGTGCAATTGGAAGCAAACGTGGTTCCATTTCCCCCACTGGCAAATTTTCCAATACCAGCGGCAGCAGAATATTATCCCGAATCGAAAAATTATCCAATAAATTAAAATCCTGAAATACAAAACCCAAATTATCCCGCCGAAAAGCAGAAATTTCTTTTTCTTTAATCGTAACAATATTTCTTTTATTCAGCAAAACTTCCCCACTGGTCGGTTTATCCAATGCCGCCAAAATATTGAGCAGTGTCGTCTTTCCAGAACCGGATTCTCCCATAATTGCTACATACTCTCCTTTTTCTACAGAAAAATTAATATTGGACAACGCCTGTACCTGATTTCCTCCAAACCTGGTTGTATAAATTTTCTTTAAATTTTTCACCTCTAAAATCGCCATAAGTACCCTCCATATTTTTTATTGCTTTTTTAAACTGTACCAAGTATAACAAAAAAAGAAATGTCCTGCTATTGATTTTGCTTACATTTCTTTTCTATTTCTTACATTTTTGTAAGAATACACTATTTTATTTTTCTGTTATCATACTGCATAAATCTATTTTAATTCCTCTAAATATATTGCATCATATTTACATATATTTTTATCAACTTAACAACATCTCCCACAGTTTTTTAGTCAAAGAAAATTCGGAATCCGCTCTGCTACTTCCTTGATAGGTTAAAAAATACTTATTAATTATATACTATCTAAACCCGAAAACAACAAAAAACAGATCTATCGCCAGAAAAAAACAGCCAGAGTTGGAAAACCTAGTCTTTCTGCTGTGACTTCGAAGGAAAGTTAGAACGTCTTATGCCTCTGCCAGCCAACTAGGATTTTTTGCCATTCTCGAATGGCAAAAAAAGGGGTGTGTTTAGCCCG
>CAJUEI010000216.1 GCA_910585255.1 uncultured Lachnospiraceae bacterium | reverse complement strand
TTTAGCCGCTAATACTAATATAAAGCAGCTTGTATTACCGGAGAATGTAAAAATGATTTATCCTAAAGCATTTTTGAATTGTGTTAATTTGTGTAAAATTACACTGCCAAGAGAAATTAGGAGTATAGGGATATGTGCTTTTGAAGGGTGCAGTTCACTTAAAAAAATAGAGATTTCAAATGGTTCCCATTATAGAGTGATAGATGGTGTACTGATTGATAAGGTCAGCAAAAGGGCATTAAGGGCAGAAAATGATATTAGTAAAGAAACGGTTAGAATTGCCGATGGGGTATCAACGATTTGTAAGAAAGCATTTGACCGCTCGTCAGTTAAATGTATCAGAATTCCTATGTCAGTTAATCATATCGAAGAAAATGCATTTTTTTTAACCCAAAGCTTAGAAAGATTTGAAGTTGATTCTAAGAATAGCAGTTATAGGGAAATAGACGGTGTACTGCATAATCGAAGTGCGTCAATACTTATTAAGTATCCACAGGGAAAAAAGGATATGGGTTATTATCTGGAAGATACAGTAGAGGAAATTGGACTACAGGCGTTTAGCTGTGTCCAAAATATTCAATCTGTCACATTTACAGGTACTTTGAAGAAAATTGGAGATAGGGCATTTGAGTATTGTACTAATATAGAGAATATCGTATTATCTGGAAATATTGAAAAAATTGGAAATAGGGCATTTCAGTATTGTGAGAAAATGCGGGGTGTAATGCTGTCGAGAAATATACAGGAGATAGGAGATGGTACATTTTATCATTGTGTGTCGTTAGAAACGATAAGTATTCCTAAAAATGTGAAAAAAATTGGGAATCTTGCATTTGCTGACTGCAGAAAGTTAAAAACGATAACGATACAAGATAATGTGTCATTGATCGGCGATGGAGCATTTGTTGGATGTGAAGGAGTAGAGATACGGATAAGGAATAATCCATATATGGAAATATATTGTCGTTCTAGGGGGATTAACTTTTCAAATATATAGATTATAGAAAGAGACAAATGATAACTATAAAAAAACAGCCTAAAAAGCTTAATTATATAAATTATGCTTTAATGGCTTAGATACAGATGATTTAGTAGCGGGAGGAGGCATTTTATATGGCAATAAGTTTGCAAAAGGGACAAAAAATAGATTTGACAAAGGGCAATCCGGGTCTGAGTAAGATTGTTGTTGGATTGGGTTGGGATACCAATCGATATTCAACCGGAACAGATTTTGATTTGGATGCAACAGCTTTTTTGTTGGGAGCAAATCAGAAAGTAACAAATAATAAGGATTTTATATACTATGGAAATTTGAAACATGTGTCAGGCGGGGTAGAACATTTAGGGGACAATCTGACAGGCAGCGGTGATGGTGATGATGAACAAATCAAAATTAATTTATCGGCAATACCAGATAATATCGAAAGAATTGCTTTTGCAGTTACTATCAGTGAGGCAGAGAGCAGGAATCAAAATTTTGGTCAAGTCAGCAATGCATTTGTAAGAATTGTGGATGAAGTAAAGAAAAATGAAATTATTAAATTTGATTTAGGAGAAGATTTTTCTACAGAAACGGCAGTAGTTGTTGGAGAACTCTATAGATATAAAGGGGAGTGGAAATTTAATGCGATAGGCAGCGGATTTAAAGGTGGATTAAAAGCATTATGTGTAAATTATGGAGTAGATATGGAAATTACAGATCCTAACAGAGGTGCGATTATTCTCCAAAAAGGTAAAAAGATTAATCTGAGCAAGGGAGGGACTTTACAGGGAGAGATATTAGTAAATTTGAATTGGAGTCAGCCAGTTAATAAAGGTGGTTTTTTCAAGAAAAGAAATCAAAATATTGATTTAGATTTAGGATGTCTTTATGAACTGACAAATGGAAAGAAAGGCTGTGTACAGGCATTAGGAAATGCATTCGGAAGTTTAAATGCGGAACCGTTTGTAGCTCTTGATGGGGACGATAGAACGGGGGCATCAGAATTAGGAGAGAATCTTAGAATTAATGGAAATATGGTATCTCAGATAAAAAGGCTTCTTATTTATACTTTTATCTATGAAGGGACAGCAGATTGGAAAACGGCAAACGGGGTTGTTACTGTAAAAAGTCCTGGTGCCAGAGATATTATTGTGAATATGGATGAGTATGGTTCCGTGAAGATAATGTGTGCCATTGCATTAATAGAAAACAGAACAGGAAATGATTTTTCCATTGAGAAAATAGTACAGTTTTTTAATGATCACAGAGAGATGGATCAGGCCTTTCATTGGGGGCTCCGTTGGGTTCATGGACGTAAATAATCATCTTAATCGTGAAGGCAAAAGCGGTGGGTTGGAGGATTTCCTTGTGTCAGGTGGGGGACAAGCCCCATCTGACAAGCTGCGATAGCAGTATAGGATTATGAGGAAGCAGCGGAGCGGATTCCGAATGTTCTTTGATTGTGTGAATGGAGGTTAGTGTATGGTGAGAGAGGATGTAAAAGAGGCAAGTGTTGTAATGGCAAAATGCAGAATGTCTCATAGATCATATGGAATACGAATAGAAAGACGAATGAATCAAGTATGGTATTGTACGTGGGCATTTCAATTAACGGAAAAGGCGGGAAACAGTGAAGGATATGGGAATACCATGATATCGGGAAGGGTAGAGACCGATGCAGAATATCCTGGATGTCCTTATTGCGGCGGAATGGGATGGGTTAGCTGTGGTCATTGCGGGAAACTTACCTGTTATAATGGAGAAGAAAGACATTTTACTTGTGCTTGGTGTAAATCAAGTGGTGAATTACAGGCAGCAGAAACCTTTGAACTGAATGGCAGCGGGTATTAGTATTTTCTGTGATTTAAAGAATGATATTAGATGGAATAAAATATGTTTGGAATAGTGAGGCGTCCTGCAGATAAGGAAGGTGTTTATTGTGAAGTTTAGAATAGTAGGAACAACCGTTCCAGCAATTGAAGTTTTTTTTGAGCAAGCTGGTGAAGAGATGATTACGCAGTCAGGAGGAATGGCGTGGATGTCAGACGGAATATCTATGACATCTGATACAAATGGCGGTGTATTAGCAGGTTTGGGACGTATGTTTGCAGGTGAAAGTCTATTTATGGCGAGATATAAAGCTTTGAGATCAGGGACTACAATTGCGTTTGCTTCGACTGTGCCGGGAAGTATTATCCCAATAAAAATGAGAGATTGTCCTAATGGTCTGATTTGTCAAAAGGGATCATTTTTATGCTCGCAGTCAAGTGTAAATCTTGAAGTGACTTTTTCTAAAAAGTTTTCTTCAGGGTTATTTGGCGGTGAAGGATTTATTTTAGAAAAATTATCTGGAGCTGGAACGGCTTTTTTAGAAGTTGATGGAGATGCGGTAGAAAAAGAGTTACAGCCAGGAGAAGTAATTAAAGTGGATACAGGCAATGTAGTAGCCTTTCAGAATGGAATGTCTTATGAAATAGAAGCTGTGCATGGATTTAAAAATATATTGTTCGGCGGAGAGGGTTTGTTTTTGACAAGAATAACAGGTCCGGGAAGAGTTATCTTACAGACACAGAACATTAAGGATTTTGCAGGAATTTTATCAAGATATATTCCTAATGGCAATCGATAGAATCGAGTTAAGTGGATTGAGAGTGTGAGGCAGTTTGAAAAACGAGAGATATTATTATGGGATAATGTCAGTTGAAGAAAAGAAAACATATAAGATTATTTATGATGGATTGAAAATACGTGCTTTTAACATTGTAGTCTCGTTATACCTTCGCCCGGAACAAGTGCAGGAAGTATATCTTAAAGTGCTGTATGACAATCCATTATTTTTTTATGTTAATCAAACGGTAATTAAGATGACCGGAGAACCAGGATATTGGATTTTGCTGCCAGAGTATTTATTTGCAGACAGAGAAATAACTTTGATTACAAATGAAATACATAGGATTGTGAATAAAGTAGCTGTTAAAGCGAATACCATATGTTCTAATGAATTTAGATTGGAAAAATATCTGCATGATACGGTGGTTAAAAGTGTGGCGTATGATTATGATGCACTGAAAAAAGAGGATTGTTTTAATGCACATTCTATCGTTGGTGCATTTTTAGATAATAAAGCGGTATGTGAAGGAATTGCAAAAGCATTTAAGTTATTGTGCAATGAGTTTGGAATAAAGTGTATCGTTGTACTGGGGAAAGCAAATAAAGAAGGGGATTTTCGCGGTGATGATTATCATGCATGGAATTTAGTGAAGATTGGTGAGGAGTCTTATCATGTGGATGTCACATGGAATAATTTATATGATACGGATATTCGGCATATTAGTTATGATTATTTTAATGTAACAACGAAAGATATTCTTCTGGATCATCAGCCTTTTGAAGATAATCTTCCAATATGTAATTCTACAAGGCTGAATTATTTTTACAGTACCAATAGTTTTGTAAGTACTTATTCGGAATTGGTGGAATTGATAGTTACTCGTTTTAATGCAAAAGAAATTATGTTTCGGGCAAGTAAGGAGAAAGGAGAATTTCAATTAATAGATGAATTAAAAGAAAAAACCATTGCAGCATTAATGCATGTAATGTTTACAAGAGGAAATACGAAACCTTTTGCATTGATGTTCAATGAAATACATAATATTGCAAAAATAGTTTTTATGCCTAAGGAAAAGAAAAAAATAGATTTAGTTAAACATAATATTTTAAAGAAGTAGAAGGGCAGGAAGGAGAAGGAAGTCCCAACCCACAGCTTTCGCTTTGGCGGCTTAGAAGCGGGGACTTCCTTGATGAGGTTAAAAGGCTGTTGTAAAATAGTAAAAATTACTTGACATAGATAGTTGCTTAGTATATAATAAAAACATAGGTTTTAAAACATATGTTATAAAACAGTATATTTAGATTAGGGAGGATATGATATGCCGCCGAAAGCAAAATTTACAAGAGATAAAATTATACAAGCTGGGCTTACTATTGTAAGAGAAAATGGAATGGAGGCTTTGTCGGCCAGGGCATTAGGTACAGAATTAGGCAGTTCTGCAAGACCTATTTTTACTATATTTCAAAATATGGAAGAAGTACAGGAAGAAGTGAAAAAGTCGGCAAAATTACTTTATGCCGAATATGTTAAGAAAGGGTTAGAACAAGAATTGGCATTTAAAGGGGTAGGTATGCAATATATTCTTTTTGCAGTTCAGGAACCTAAATTGTTTCAGCTGCTTTTTATGTCAGAACAAAAGCAAAATCCTGCAGTGATTAATATACTGCCCATAATAGATGATAATTATAAAGAAATTTTATTGTCTGTTCAAAATGGCTATCATTTATCCGAGAATAAAGCAGAACAGTTATATCGCCATTTGTGGATTTATACCCATGGTATAGCAGTGCTTTGTGCAACTAGGATATGCGTATTTACCGCAGAAGAAATAAATAGTATGATTGCACAAGTATTTAAAGGTATGTTGAAAGAAATTAGGGAAGATACTTGAGGCGTATTTGTCTAGAATAAAGCAGGGCTTAGAATGGGAGGAAAATATGAGTAAGAAAAAGTGGATAAATATCATATCGGTTTATTCTATTATTTATACAGTAATAACATTATTAAATAGTGTTTTGTATCTTGGGAATGGTATCTATGAAGATCCCAGCGGGAATTGGCATGAATTAGATAGGGCTATGATTCTTTTAATTGGAATAGCGGCATTTCTGTTATGTACGAATTTGCCGGTTAAACCTTTGATTCTTAGATATATCATTGCCTACATACCGTCTCAGCTATTAGCATGGATATATGTTTGGTTTAGCGGATTAAGAGAAGAATTAGCAAGAACAGCATATCGGGATATTTGGATTAATTTTACAAGCCTTTTTATATTATTATGTGTGATCCATACTATTATCGGTATTCATAAACGAGAAATCAGATAAATACAGAGCTTATCTATGGAAAGCTGATATAAAAAATTTAACCTCATCAAGGAAGTCCCCCGCTTCTAAGCCGCCAAGGCGAAAGC
>CAJUEI010000215.1 GCA_910585255.1 uncultured Lachnospiraceae bacterium | reverse complement strand
TAGCAGCTATGAGGTTAGGAGCAAGTAGCGAAGCGGATTGCGAATATCCGATTTGACTCGAATAAAAAATGAATTTCTAGAACTATTATTCTAAGTACGGCTACTATAAACACAAAAGCACTTAACAATATATTTGTCAAGTGCTTTTGTATCGCCAACCATTTGCAAAAATATTTAATTATTTTATTATCCCAATTCCTAATTTTCGAAAATGACTTTCCCTCTCCCGACTATTTTATTTAGTTTTCTGGAGCCGTTTTCTTTCCCGTATTAATCGGCATCTGCCGAACCTTGATATTTCGATTAATATCCTGCATAATCTCTCTTGTCACAATTACATTTTCTGAAAAAGGATTAATTACAAACCCGGAATAAGGGGAATGTTCATTTAGGATAATATTACAAAAATCCAAATAAGTTGTCACCACTGTATGAATGATTTCTCCTTCTTTTTCCATTTTATTCTTTTCTGCTTCTTTCGCATCAGTAAAAGCAATTAAATATGCCTTTTTCTCCGCATTAGAAACTGCCCGGAATAAAATCTTTGTTCCGCCTACTAAAACAAGCTCTCCCTTTTCGTCCCGATCTGGTTCTGGATCTAATACAGCCGGCGTTAAAAACTGAGCATGTATCATATGATTAATAAAATCTCCCTGTGACTGTGGGGAAGGTCTTCCCTGCATTGTCTTTAACGCTACGATTAAGTCAAAGTTATTCAAATCCTGATCCAATAATATTCTTCTCTTTGCCATTTTGTATATCCTCCATATTTTTTAAATTTACTTTGCCTGTACCATGGCAGACAGTACAAGCCGTTAATAGTTGCTCATGCAGAGGTTTTCTGATTTTTTTGCGAGTAATCTCTACCAATCCTAATGCTGTTATTCCATGTAGTACGGTTTTTACTGCATCTCTTTGTATCAGTTTCTCCAATTCCGCAAGCAATATCCGGTTATTCGCATCCTCCATATTGATAAAATCAACCAAAATGATTCCCGACAGGTTACGAAGCCGCATTTGTACAGCAAGTTCCTTTGCTGCTTCTAAATTAATCTGCAGAAACGTATCGGGATTATTTCGTTTTCCAATACACTTTCCGGTATTTACATCTACTACAGTCAATGCTTCTGTAGGCTGAATCACAAGATATGCACCGCAGTCTAACCAAACTCGTTCCGAAAGGGCACGCTCTAACTGCCGTTCTATATTATAGCATTTTGAAAGCGGCCAGGAATCCTGATAAAAACACAATTTTTCTATATCTTCTGCCTGTTCTTTTAAAAGATACTCCTTAAGCTGCAGATAGTATTCCTTTTGATCGGTAAGAATCGCCTTTAATCCGTCCTGCCAGATATTTTTTACTTGATTAATAAAATCCGGCGGATTTTTATAAAGGCAGCTGCCTTTTATCCGGTGTCTTCCATCATCGCATATTTTTCGATAAGAAGCAACTAAAATCTGTATTTCTTTTTCGATTATTTCTAAATTGACACGATACGCATTGGTACGAAGGATAAATCCATACTCTTCGTTACAATAACCAGAAAAATATTCCTTACACTGTTCCCTCCAAGCATGATCCGAAATTTTCGAAGAAATACCAAAATGTGTATTTCCTGCCGTAAGTACCGCATATTTTCCCGTTAGATTGATATGGGAAGTCATAGTGGGCGGCTTAGTCTTTACACTTTCTCGTTCCACCTGCACAAGGATGCAGTCTCCAATACAAATTTTATCAGTCTGTTTCAGATTTGTAAATATTGGATTTTTATTTTCTTCTAAAGAATAATATCCTATCTTTCCATCTGCAAAGGTCAGAAATGCCGCCTGAATATTCTTTACAATATTTTGTACCTGTGCTATATAGATATTTCCTAAGATACTTTCCTCTTCCTCCGAAATAGAAAAGGATACAATCTTTCCGTCTTCTTCTATTACAGTTAAAGGACGATTTTGATATCGAACAACTAATAATTTTCTAATCAATTTCATCACCTAACGCTTCCAAAGGAACAAATTGTTTCTCTTGTTCGGTTCCGATATTTGCATAGAGTTCTAATCGCTGTATCTGAAATGCAAACATAGGCATTTCCTGTTTTAATCTGTTTTGATAATAAGTCTGAAGAATAGATTCCGGCTTAATATTTTCACTGCTTCCAGCACAGACACGCAGAAAAAGACTTCCGTCCTCCTCTACAGCAGCCTGATAAATCAATGGCTTTAAATCCAGCTCTCGTTCTCCCTTTTTTGTCTTTTTTATGATTAAAATAGACTCCGCCTGTACAAACTCCAAAAATCCCTGATAAAATTGCTCCATTTCTTTTGGCTGGTATCCCTCCCGAAAGGTAAGGCGATAGTCTGCCGCTGCCACCAAAGCCATTGCATTTTTCGCCTGATCCGGCAGCCGTCTCCAGCTTAATACTTCGATCCCCTCTGCCATTACCTGATTGCAGACTTCCAGCATTTTGGCAGAAGAAAGAGAATCCGATACTTCTATATCTAAGTATTCTCCCTCACTGGTCAGTCCTACCCCAAGCGGTGCGGCAAATGACATCTTCTGATGAGGAGAAAATCCTTCCGAATAGACAACTGCTACATTTGCCCGCCGAATTGCTTTTTGAAAATACCGCATCATATCCAAGTGCCCGACAAATTTCATTGCCCCACGTTTTGCAAATTTAATTCTTATCTTCATAACAGACACCTCCTCCAAATACCTTTGCTCCACACCCAGAACAAGACATCCTGCAATTTGGCGTCACAGTTTCTTTTTGTGCCTGCTTCCACTCCCGAATCAAAAATTCCTTGGTAATTCCCGCATCAATAAAATCCCATGGCAAAATCTCATCCAATTCCCGCACTCTGGTTGTATAAAAGAAAGGATCGATTCCGGTCTCCTGAAAAGCTTCCATCCATTTCTGCTCATCAAAATGTTCCGACCAGGCATCATAGAGACATCCTTTTTGATAAGCTGACAAAATCACTGCTCCCACTCTTCTGTCTCCCCGTGCCAAAATTCCTTCCAAAACCGAAACATCCGCTTCATGCCAGTGATACGTAATACTCTTTCGATTCAACATCTCATGTACCTTTCCATTAACAACCCGTGCTTTTTCTAAAAAATCCTCTTTAGTACACATCGGTGCCCATTGAAATGGTGTAAATGGCTTTGGTACAAAAAAAGAAGTACTAACCGTAATCTGCACTTTCCCCTGTCTCTGCTCTTTTGGCACTTCTGCATAATAGACACGGGCAATCTGATCCGCCAACACAGCGATTTCTTCTATATCTTCCACTGTCTCAGTAGGAAGCCCCAGCATAAAATACAATTTTACACGGTTCCATCCTCCATGAAACGCCTCCGCTGCCCCATTTAAAATCATCTCTTCTGTCAACCCTTTATTGATTACATTGCGAAGCCTCTGCGAACCGGCTTCCGGGGCAAAAGTCAGACTGGACTTCCGAATATCCTGCACCTTACTCATCACATCCAAAGAAAAAGCATCGATTCGAAGTGACGGAAGTGAAATATTAATGCCCTTCCCCTGAAATTCTTCTATCAAAAAAAAGACCAGTTCCTTTAACTGAGAATAATCACTGGAGCTTAAAGAAGCCAAAGAAATCTCTTCCTGTCCGGTAGACTGTATCATCTGACAAGCCATTCTTTTTAAAAATTCTAAACTGCGTTCCCGCACCGGACGATAAACCGCTCCTGCCTGACAGAAACGGCATCCCCGAATACAGCCCCTTTGAATCTCTAACACTACCCGATCCTGTGTTGCTTTTAAAAACGGAACCAACGGTTTCTCTGGATAATACGTATCGCTTAAATCCAACACGATTTCTTTACGAATGGTTTCCTTTGCATAAGAATTCATGCGTTCCCTCTTTTTAATCGTCCCATCTGCATTATAAGTAATCCGATAAAAAGCGGGCACATAGATACCAGGAATTTCTGCTGCACGCTCTAAGAAAGAAAGCCTTGTGCCGCCCTGCCTCCGATTTTCTTGATAAACATCCATCATCTGATAATAAACCGTTTCTCCCTCTCCAATATAAAACAGATCAAAAAAATCAGCCAATGGTTCTGGATTATAACTGCAAGGCCCCCCGCCAATCACAATCGGATCGGCTTCTCCCCGATCTTTTGATAAAAGTGGAATCTGTCCCAAATCCAAAATCTGCAGTACATTCGTATAGCACATTTCATATTGAAGAGTAATTCCGACAAAATCAAATGTTCGAATCGGTTCCTGTGATTCAATTGCAAATAGAGGAATCTTTTCCTTCCGCATAATCGCATCTAAATCAGTCCATGGGGAATAAACCCGCTCACAATAGATATCGTCCCGCCGATTAAACATTTCATAGAGAATCTGTATTCCTAAATGAGACATTCCTATCTCATAAACATCGGGAAAACAAATCGCAAATCGAATCTCCACTGTTCTAGGGTCTTTTACTACCATATTGATTTCATTTCCAATATAGCGAGCCGGTTTTTCAATGCTTAATAAAATTTCATCGGATAATGCCAGCTTTCTCATACTTTCTCCTCTCTAATCTGGTAATGTTTCTTCTGTATTGGCATATAATAACACAATTCTAACCAGCAGTTCCACACACTTTTCCATTGACTGCACCGGAATATATTCATAGCGTCCATGGTAATTATGCCCTCCAGTACAAAGATTCGGACAAGGAAGCCCCATAAAAGAAAGTCTTGCCCCATCAGTACCGCCACGAATGGGAACAATCTTCGGTTCTACTCCAATCCGCTCTAAAGCTTGTACCGCATGTTCAATCAGATGCGGCTCGATTTTCTCTTTCATATTGTAATAAGAATCCGCAATCTGAATTTCCACACTCCCTGCACCATACTTTTCATTTAAATATTCAGCAATTTTTTCCATCCGTTCTTTTTTCTGAAGAAATGTTTCCATATGATGATCCCGAATAATATATTCTAGTTTTGCCGTTTCTACATCTCCCTGCATAGTATGCAGATGATAAAATCCTTCATAGCCTTCTGTATAAGCAGGATTTTCAAAAACCGGCAGCATCTGATGAAATTCCATTCCCATTAAAATAGCATTTTTCATCTGTCCTTTTGCAGAACCAGGATGAATACTTTTGCCATGAATCCAAACCTTGGCAGCGGCAGCATTAAAATTTTCATATTCAATTTCTCCGAGTTCTCCGCCATCTACCGTATAAGCAAAATCTGCCCCAAATCCTTCTACATCAAAAAAATCCGCTCCACGTCCCACTTCTTCATCTGGAGTAAAACCGATCTGAATTGTTCCATGTTCTATTTCAGGATGATTCATCAGATAAGATGCCATAGTCATAATCTCTGCAACCCCCGCCTTATCATCTGCTCCTAATAAAGTATGCCCATCTGTTACAACTAAATCCTGTCCGATATAACGCTGCAGAGAAGGAAATTCCTTTTTGCTTAAACAATATTTGTGTTCTGAATCTAAATCAATATCCGATCCGTCATAATGCTTTATAATCCGAGGATTTACATTTGCTCCGCTAAGAGCCGGTGCAGTATCCATATGAGCAATGAATCCCAAAACAGGAACTGCACATCTCCTTTTCATAGTAGAAGGGATTTCTCCATATAAATAACCATGTTCACTCATTCGTACATGAGACAGTCCCATCTCTTCCATCTGGGTTTTTAAAAGACGGCAAAGATTTTTCTGTTTTTCACTGCTTGGTACCGTTTCTTGATCCGGTACAGATTCGGTATCTATTGTTACATATTGAAGAAATCGTTCTAATAGCTGCTGCTTTTCTGTCTGATCCATAAATCTACTCCATTTCTATTATTTTATTTGTGTCAAAAAAAATTCGGAATCTGCTCTGCTACTTCCTTGATAGGTTAAATTTATAAAATCTTTTTGTATTATAAAATTTTTCCATAAATCTGTCAACCACAAACCAAATAAATAGCCGGATTCTATCGCCATCCCTCCTTTTTCGCACAAAAAAGACGCATGGTTTACAATTTACTGTTCCATACGC
>CAJUEI010000214.1 GCA_910585255.1 uncultured Lachnospiraceae bacterium | reverse complement strand
TATTTTATGACACTTGTTGCAAAAAGGGTGAATGTACAGGATTTTATGGCACATAAACTTGAGTATACAAAGGCAAACAAGTTCAAGGATATTATATTCAAAATCTATCTATAAAGAATTGGGGAAACTGAAAAACAAAGGTTTCCACTTTTTTATAAGGTTTTCACTGAGGATTATATTCTTGGTATTATGTCAAGTTTTGGTACAAATTAAATCGGGAAATTTTATCCACACAATTAGTTGCAACTAACTCACATGTTTCACTAAATCCTTTATGTCAAATTCCATTTTATTTAAATATTCTTCCTCATATTCCTGTGGCGATTTATAGTTACAATGGCTGTGAAGCCTTACAGTATTGTAAAATGTGTTGATATATTCGAATACAAGCTGATAGGCATGGTCATAGTCTATAATCTGAAAACGGTTTAGCCATTCCTTCTTTAATATAGAGTGGAAAGACTCTATACAGGCATTATCCTACGGATAGGCTTTTTTTGAATAACTCCTTTCCCAGCCTTGTGTTGCCTCCATATATGCTTCACAGGTATATTATATTCCCCTGTCACGGTGCATGCTTTTTGACCTATCCACGTTTCTTTCCTTTTTCGCTTTCCTTATTGCATCTATTACCCATTTTGCTGCCAATGTATCACTTAATACCCATGATATAATTTTCCTTGAATATAAATCCATTATACTGGTAAGATAGACAAATCCTGTATCGGTCCATATGTAAGTAATATCTGAACACCACACAGTATTCAGTTCCACAGGGTCAAACTGCTTTTTTAAGATATTTCTGAGCTTTCGGCTGAAATCCGGCTGGATGGTTGTCTTCGTATCCTGTTTTGTGTAACATGACCGGGTTCCAATTTCCCTCATATAATTCCCTACCGTCTTATCACTTACGGCATCTCCCGCTTTTCTCATCTCCTCTGTGATTTTAGGAGCACCATATATTTCATGGAATTCTTTATGTATCCGCCTGATTTGCTCCATCCTTTCTTTAATCTATTGTAATTGATTTTATAGATTTTTCCACTTTTAACTTGTACTATTTATATTCTAACACCACCTATGACAGTTATCGTATAAATATCATAAGCATAGATGCCAAGCATGACATCTCAATGCGTGAGGTCTATGGATTAGACAAAACATTACGCGAGTAAACTCGCATAAGATGATTTCCACTTCCCGGACATCTGATTTCCAGAGTTCCGGAAGTGCGATTTCATCGCACAAGAATATTCAGTGTAAGTGATGACTATAGTTTGGTGTATAATAATACCAAATGTAAAAGCTGAAATTTATTAAAAATAACAATAACAGAAAACTTGACAAATATATGAAGGTGTGTTATTTTACTTTATATGGTATGTAACTCAGTCGGAGGCATTAACTATATGTAACATTTTTTGGATGTTTATGTATATTGATGTCTATTTTTATTGCATAAATTGCAAAACACCCCCATTGTATGCATATTCATCCGGTTCAAAATATAAAGAAAAGGAGAGAAGGATATGAAAGACAAAATTTTTGGTGTTTTGCAACGTGTCGGGCGAAGCTTTATGCTGCCCATCGCAATCCTCCCTGTAGCAGGGCTGTTGTTGGGAATTGGAAGCTCATTTACAAATGAGACAACAATAGCCACCTATGGACTGGAGAAAGTATTGGGAGATGAAACGCTCCTCCATGCACTGCTTGTTATCATGAACAAGGTCGGAAGTGCAGTATTTGATAACCTTCCTTTAATCTTTGCGGTAGGTGTGGCAATCGGTATGGCAAAGAAGGAGAAAGAAGTTTCTGCGTTATCTGCTGTAATCGCATATTTTGTAATGAATACTGCAATCAGTGCAATGCTAATGGTCAACGGAAAAGTGCTGGCAAATGGAGAAATAGCACCGGATGTGCTGGAAGGTACGGTGGCATCTGCCTGTGGAATCACAACTTTGCAGATGGGTGTATTTGGCGGTATTATTGTAGGTTTGGGTGTGGCTGCATTACATAATAAATTTTATAAAATAGCTCTGCCGAATGCATTATCGTTCTTTGGCGGAACCCGGTTTGTCCCGATCATCTCAACGATTGTATATATGTTTGTGGGAATCGGATTATATTTTGTCTGGCCTACCGTACAGAATGGCATTTACGCTCTTGGTGGTCTGGTGACGGGAAGCGGATATGTGGGGACATTGATATTCGGTCTGATCAAGAGGGGGCTCATTCCTTTTGGACTGCATCATGTTTTCTATATGCCGTTCTGGCAAACTGGCGTAGGCGGTTCAATGGAAGTGGCAGGGCAGATGGTGCAGGGCGGACAGAACATTTTCTTTGCCCAGTTGGCTGATTCTGCTAATGTTGCCCATTTCAGTGCAGACGCAACGAGATATTTTTCAGGTGAATTTATCTTTATGATCTTTGGGCTTCCGGGGGCGGCACTGGCTATGTATCACTGTGCAAAACCAGAGAAGAAAAAGGCAGCAGGGGGGCTTCTTCTGTCCGCAGCATTGGCTTGTATGATGACCGGTATTACGGAGCCGCTTGAGTTTTCGTTCCTTTTTGTGGCACCTGCGTTATTTGCAGTGCAGGTCGTTCTGGCTGGTTCGGCTTACATGATTGCCCATATGTTAAATATTGCAGTAGGGCTGACATTTTCCGGCGGTTTTTTGGATTATTTCCTGTTCGGGATTTTGCAGGGAAATGAAAAGACCAGTTGGATGAGAGTAATTCCAGTCGGGATCATATATTTCTTCTTATATTATTTTGTGTTTAAATTCTTAATCAAGAAATTCAATTTTAAGACACCTGGCAGGGAAGACGATGATACAGAAACAAAGCTATATACGAAGGCAGATGTAAATGCACGCAGGGAGAGCGGGAAAGCAGATAATGACTCTCAGGGGCAGAACGACACGGTCAGTGCAACGATTACCAGAGGATTGGGGGGCAAGCGGAATATCAGTGATGTAGACTGCTGTGCGACAAGGCTCCGCTGTACGGTATACAATGCGGAATTAGTAAATGACTCCTTGTTAAAATCAACAGGTGCATCGGGAGTGGTGCATAAAGGAAATGGCGTGCAGGTCATCTATGGACCGCATGTAACTGTGATCAAATCGAATCTGGAAGATTATCTGGAGAAAGTGCTGGACGAAGAGTACAGCAGTGCAGAGGAGATAAAACCGGTAGAAGAAGAGAAGGAAGAAAAGAAACAGACGAAAGTGGTTCAGTCCATTATTATTTCCAGCCCGATGCAGGGTGTGGCTGCAGACTTGGCAACCGCACCGGATGAAGCCTTTGCCGGAAGGATGATGGGAGACGGTGCAGCTGTTACGCCCATGGATCCAATCGTAAGGGCTCCTGAGGACGGAGAGGTATGTTTTGTATTTGAAACAAAGCACGCAATCGGATTTCTGACTGACTCAGGAATTAGCCTTTTGATCCATGTGGGCATAGATACCGTGAAACTGAACGGACAGGGGTTTGAGGTATATGTGGAGAATGGACAAAAGGTAAAAAAAGGTGATCCGATGATGAAACTGGATTTGGGGTACTTAAAAGACAACGCACCTTCTATTGTTTCTCCGATCCTGTGTACAGAGTTAGAAGATAACCAGAAAATACGCCTGCTGAAAGAGGGGGAAATCCAGTCAGGGGAAGAACTTTTTGCTGTGGATATTTGTGAATAAAGTAAACGCGAGTGGGATGAGATATGTATAGAATAAAAAAAGTCCTGAATCACAATTCATTACTGGTAATTCAGACGGAGAACAATAAAGAATACTTGATTATGGGAAAAGGAACCGGGTTTGGTAAAAAGGTAAGCGAATATGTTGAAGTGAAATCCGGGGACACTGTATATTCCCTCCAGGAACTGACCGAACGGGGAGATGCAAAGGAAATTGTCCAGAGTGTTTCGCCGATCTGTCTTGAACTGGCTAATGAGGTCTTGAACCGGGCAGAAAGAGAGTTTGGGAAGATTGACAGGTCCATACTCTTCCCGATGGCTGACCATATAGAGTATGCCGTCAAACGTATCAAAAACCATGAGCAGATCAGTAATCCGCTGACCGATGATATCCGTATTCTGTTCCATAAAGAGTATAAGGTTGCACAGTGCATGGAGGCAATGCTTTTAGAACAGCTGAATGTCAGGATAGATGAGCATGAGATTGGGTATATTGCACTTCACGTCCATTCAGCGATCAATGATGAAAAAGTTTCCCAGGCTATGCAGATCGCTCAGGCGGTCAGGGAGTGTATCTCATTGGTTGAACAGCAGACACAGAAGAAGATTGATGTCATGTCACTAGCATATAACCGTCTCATGAACCATGTACGTTATATGGTTGCACGGGCAATAAGTGGGGAGCGGCTGAAATTAAATATGAATGATTATATGAAAATCAAGTTTCCGGAAGCGTTCCAGATAGCGGCTGACATATGTGATGAAATAGGGAAAAGCTTAAAATGCAGGCTTGATGAAGTGGAAATAGGTTATCTGGCAATGCATATTGGACGAGTGGCAAGCGAGGAACTAAATAATGAAAAATAGAAAGAACAGGTAAATGCTATGAAAGAATTTAGTTATGTGATTACAGACGAGGTTGGAATCCAGATTGGACTATAGTCAAGTAAGTAGACACAAAAAAGTATAAAATTTTCTAGGAACAGACTAAACCTTCTGCTCCCAGTATAAGACCTCCGCTTCGTTGGGAGTGAATTGTCAACACTTTTTTAGACAACTTTTTTAAGGCTGTTTTGCCTGTATTGTACAGGGGGCTGGTATCCTAATGAGGAATGGATTCTGTGATGGTTATACCAGTGTACATAATCCCATAACTTTAGTTTCAGTTCCGTTAAATCTGCAAATGTTTCATTCCATACGAATTCTGTTTTTATGATCTGAAATGTCGCTTCTGCCACTGCATTATCATAAGGGCATCCTTTATGGCTCAGGGAACGCTCTATGTGAAACGTTTCCAGCAATTCCTCAATTGTTCGGTTTTTGAATTCATTTCCGCGGTCTGTGTGGAACAGACGGATCTCTTCAAGGCTTCCTTTTACGCTTTGGAATGCTGCTTTTACAAGTTCTGCCGTTTTATGTTCTCCTACACTGTAGCCTATGATTTCCCGGTTATAGAGGTCAACAAGAACACATATGTAGTTCCAGTTCATTCCTACCCTTACATAGGTCAAATCGCTTATCACAACATTCCTGTATCCCTGTCCGTCAAACTGCCGGTTCAGGATATTTTCTGTTTTTGATTCGTTGCAGGTGTTTTTCTGTGGTTTAAATTGTGCGGTTGTGTAATTGGAAACCAATCCTTCCTGCTTCATGATCCGCCCGATTCGGCGTCTGGATACCTGCTTGCCTGTGTTCATCAACTCTTTCTTTATTTTACGTGTGCCGTAATTGTTGCGGCTTGCCCGAAATATTTCTGTAATTTCGGATGCAAGTCCGGATTCACCGGGCTTTTGTTTCGCTTCATAATAATAAGTGCTTCTGTTTACTTGTAGGACGCGGCACATTGCTGACACAGAGTATTTGTGTGCATTTGCCTTAATCACATTTACTTTCGTCCTAAGATCAGCGCCGCTTGTTTTAAAATATCGTTCTCCATCTTAAGCTGCTGGTTTTCCTTACGGAGTTTTAGCAGTTCTTCCTGCTCTGGTGTGCGGTTGTCCTTTTCATGGAAAGAGCCGGAGTTTTCCGCCTGCTTTACCCATTTGTCAAACAGGGAATGGGCGATGTCGTATTCCCAGCAGATGTCGCATCTGCGTTTGCCGGAACGGTATAAATCGACTAATTGCTGCTTGAATTCATCCGTATACTTGCGTGGTTTTCTTTTCTGCTTTGTTTCGGTCATATTGGCTGCTTCTTTGTTTATGGGTTTTATATTATATGACCTTAAAAAATCTGTCCAGTTTATTGTAGCCTATCCATCATACTCCTGCCGCCTGTTGGAAGGCACGCAAATCAGAGCCTTGTAATAGGTGCTCCTTGGGAATTTAAAAGTGTTGCAAAGCTGTGACACAGAGTAATTGATTAAGTTGTTCTGGATAAATGCAACAATCTCGGCTATTGTTCTTTTGCGAATATG
>CAJUEI010000213.1 GCA_910585255.1 uncultured Lachnospiraceae bacterium | reverse complement strand
AGCTGCGATAGCAGCTATGAGGTTATGAGCAAGTAGCGAAGCGAATTGCGAATATTCGATTTGACTAAAGGGATGGTACTGCTGCAGGATATGGTTATTCTATTAATAATATGACAGGAGACAGGAAAAGAATTTCTGCTGTATTTTATATAGAATAAAAGAGGATTATTCTGCAGCAGTTTTTTGATCTCATTTTTGTAATCTAAATAGGAATAAATACCTATCCTATTTATCGAAAATATGTTCTATTTTGTCATTGACAAATTATCTGATTCCCGTTTATAATATCTAAGTAGCAAATAGAAAAAACTTAAATTATCACACATGAGGGAAAAGGAGTTAAAATGAAAGAAACATTAAAGAAACATGCCACAAAATCATTTGTGACTCGGACAGTCGTTGTAGCGGTTATTTTAATTGCTTCTCTGCTCTTTACAAAGGCAGGGATTATTCCATTGATTTTTGGCGGGACTTCTATTGACGGAACATCTGATTTTGATGCATTAGAAGGTAAACAGGTATCTTTTGATGCAGAGTATGTATTGGCAGAATATGTACGCAGAACTTCTACTGAGACCGATACCAACCGTACTACACTGACCAATGTTGGTTATATTGTATGGGATTATGATAATGATGTATTGTTTGGAATTTATCTTCCGGCTTCTAAAAGCAGCAGCCTGGATAAGATGATTGATGAGACCTGGGAGTGGTGGGATTATGAGATTGAGGAAGTCTCTTCTAGTTTACATGTAGACGGTACTTTAAGGACGATGGAAGGAAAGGAGCAGCAGTATTTTCAGGAGACAATTGATGAATTGCTCTATGAAGATGAACAGGATATGGTACGCTATTATACGATAGATACCACACAGGTCAATGGTTTGGAAAAGGGATGGCTTGCCATTATCAGTGCTGTGGATATGTGGGCACTGCTCTACTTTGTCTGGAGTTTGATTAGTTATCTGTCACAGGGGTATTATCGGGCAGTTAAGAAGTTTTTGGATGCGAATCCTTCGGTTCCTGAAAGTCGGATGGAAGCTGATTTTGCATCGGCAGTTTTATTTCAGAAAAAGATTTGGGTAGGGAGAGAATGGACGATTTACATAAAGGGCATGAAAGCCTATCTGATGGAAAATCGAAAGCAGGTTTGGGCTTATTATTTTCGGAGAACCGGGCGGTATTCTGTCAGCCAGATTCGTTTTTTTGATAAGGATAAGAAGAATATTAATATTGATATTCCAAACAGTGACTATGAAGAGATGCTAAAGGCATATCAGGATCGCCAGCCTCAGATGTTACTTGGGTATGATAAGGATTGGGAAAAGATGTATAAAAAGGATTTCAGCGGGTTTTTAAATCTTCGTTATAATCAGGTAATTTCCCAACTGCAGACAGAGGATACTTATCATTATCAGGGACAGGCAAATCCAGATAATTATTTTGATGATGCACGTTATGATATGGATGCCTATAGAGAACAGCAAAAATAAAGGGAAAGACTCCATGTAAGTTTATTTTGGTTTACTTACATGGAGTTTTTGCTGTATAGGATAGATTTTTAAGGTTTTGGGAAAACTATAAGAAATTAGAAGTTTTCTGCAGAAGGATAGGGCTTAATGTTTGAGGAGTCAAATTGGATATTCGCAATTCGCTTTGCTGCTTGTTCGTAACCTCATAGCTGTTATCGCAGCTTTTCAGTGGGAGTCTGAGCTCCCATTGAAACAAGGAAGTTCCAACCCACCGCTTTCGCCTTGGCGGCTTAGAAGCGGGAAACTTTCTTGATGAGGTTAAAGCAGATGGCAGGAAAATTTAAAAGAAAAAGAAAAAAGAGATTGACCTTCTCTATACCGATTGGTATACTAGAGAAGAGGTGGTGAAAGGATGGACAACCGGGAAACAATTATGCAGTGTGCACTGAATTTATTTTCGGATAAAGGGTATGATTCGGTAGGGGTACAGGAGATTGCAAAGGCAGCAGGTATAACCAAGCCGACACTCTATTATTATTTTAAAAGTAAGCATGGTCTTTTAGAAGCTTTGATACAGGAAAAGGGAGAACTATTGATGGTACAGCTTACTCAGGCAGTAGAGCAGTATGGGAATATTTCCGAAAAATTACTGAAACTGGCACATGCCTATGTTTGGTTTTCTACGGAGGATGAGAAATTTTTTATGCTGATGTTGTGTCTGATGTATTATCCTAGACAGAATGAAGCACATCAAGCAATTGCACCGCTGATTCACAGACAGTATCGTTTAATTACAGAAACTTTTAATCGAGAATCTAGACAGCTTGGAAATATGAATGGCAGACAGGAGCAGTTTGCTATGGGATTTATCGGAACGTTAGACAGCTATATAACCGTACAGTATGAACACGGAAAAAGTCGGGAGGAGATACGGGATTCTGGGGCAGTTTATTCTGTGGTTCATCAGTTTCTGCACGGTATTTTTTCATAAAATTAAAGAAAAAGAACAGGAGGCTTACAGATATGGCATGGTATGAGGAGGCAGTGTTTTACCATATGTATCCTTTGGGTATGACAGGAGCACCATATGAAAATAAGGAAGAAGGAGTGAAGCACCGACTGGAGGATTTGAAGTTGTGGATTCCTCATTTGGTAGATCTAAATTTTAATGCAGTTTATATTGGCCCATTATTTGAATCAACAACACATGGATATGATACAAAGGATTATCGTTTGGTCGATCGCAGACTGGGAGATAACGAGGACTTTAAAGAGTTTGTACAGCTTTGTCATAAAGAGGGAATTCATGTTGTGGTGGACGGAGTGTTTAATCATACAGGAAGGGAGTTTTTTGCTTTTTTAGATTTAAAAGAAAAGCGAGAACAATCTCGTTATAAGGATTGGTATAAAGGAGTGAATTTCTGGGGAAACACACGTTATAACGATGGATTTGGCTATGAGGCATGGCGGAATTGTTTTGAACTTGTAAATTTGAATTTAAGAAATCCAGAGGTAAAACAGTATCTGTTGGAAACGATTGATTTTTGGATTGATGAATTTGATATTGATGGAATTCGTTTGGACTGTGCCGACTGTTTAGATTTTGATTTTATGAAAGAGATGCGGTGGAGAACCGGGCAGAAAAAGGCAGAGTTTTGGCTGATGGGAGAAGTGATTCATGGGGATTATTCCCGTTGGGTAAATGATGAAATGCTCCATGCGGTTACAAATTATGAACTGCATAAGGGATTGTATTCTGGACATAATGATCAGAATTATTTTGAAATTGCCCATACGATCCGCAGATTGTTTGATGCAAACGGAGGGCTCTGCAAAGGCAGGCGGCTTTATAGTTTTGTGGACAACCATGATGTGGAGCGGATTGCCAGTAAGCTAAAGAATAAGGAGCATCTCTATCCGATTTTATTGCTGCTTTATACGCTGCCGGGAATTCCTTCTATCTATTACGGATCGGAATGGGGAATAGAAGGAAAGAAAGAGAATGGAAGGGATGAACCGCTGCGTCCTTATATTGATCCAAAGAGCATTGCAGACAGACAAAATCAGATAAGCGATTGGGTAAAATTGCTTGGAAAACTTTATCAGGAACATCAGGAGATTCCTTATGGACGGTATCAGGAATTGATGCTTAAAAATCGGCAGTATGCCTTTGCAAAAAGACTGGAACATTCGGCTGTAGTGGTGGCTGTTAATAATGACGAGAAGGATGAGGAAGTCTATATTCCAGGTTTTATGGGAGCATGTAAGGCAGTTGATTTAGTGACGGAGGAGGAGATTCCTGTAGAAGGAAACGGAGCAGTAAAGCTTTTAGTACCCGGCAATAGAGGAAGACTGATAAAATTAAGTATCAGCTAGGTACAGATAGTAAGCAGATGATAGAATAGTAATAAATAATAAGAGAGAGGATAAAAGAAGGAGATAGGATATGGAAAAAGAAATGAATATGGATACCAATATAGAGACAGAAGAGCAGAAGGATTTGGGAGTAATAACGGAAACCGATCGCTATTTATTCGGAGAGGGCACACATTATGAAATCTATAAAAAAATGGGTGCACATATTATGGAGCTGAATGGGCAGTGGGGTGTTTACTTTGCTGTGTGGGCACCTAAGGCGAAGAATGTTAGTATAGTAGGAGATTTTAATGGCTGGATGGGATTTAATCACAATATGAAGCCTTTAGGAACTTCTGGAATTTTTGAGTTATTTATTCCAAACTTAGGGGAGGGGGCTCTTTATAAATATGCCGTTACTGGGGCAAATGGTATGACGGTAATGAAATCCGATCCCTATGGAGTAGCCTGTGAGTTTCGACCGAATACGGCTTCTATTGTTCGGAATATTAATGGATTTGCATGGACAGATGCAGACTGGATGACACAGAAGAGAACAAAAGATATCAGAAAGGCACCAATGTCTATTTATGAGGTACATATTGGTTCCTGGAAGAAAAATGGAGATACGGAGCATGCTGGTTTCTATAACTATCGGGATATGGCACATGAACTGGCAGCTTATATGGAGGATATGGGATATACACATGTAGAGCTGATGGGAATTGCGGAGCATCCGTTTGACGGTTCATGGGGATATCAGGTGACAGGGTATTTTGCACCTACTGCTCGGTATGGAACGGCACAGGATCTGATGTATTTTATTAATTATATGCATGAGAGAAAGATTGGAGTTATTTTGGATTGGGTTCCGGCACATTTTCCTAGAGATGCCCATGGACTGGCTAATTTTGATGGAACTGCTACGTATGAGTATGCCGATCCAAGAAAGGGAGAGCATCCTGACTGGGGAACCAAGGTATTTGATTATGGACGGAGAGAAGTAGTAGATTTCTTGATTTCCAATGCAATTTATTGGGTAGAAGAGTATCATGTGGACGGACTTCGTGTGGATGCGGTAGCTTCTATGCTTTATTTGGATTATGGACGCAATGCTGGACAGTGGGTGCCGAATTGGTATGGCGGACATGAGAATTTAGAGGCGATTGAATTTTTTAAACATTTGAATTCGATTATGGAAAGACGTGATCCTGGGACAATGATTATTGCGGAAGAGTCTACGGCATGGCCAAAGGTGACGGTAAGACCGGAGGATGACGGACTCGGATTTACTCATAAATGGAATATGGGATGGATGAATGATTTCTTGGAGTATGTGAAAAGAGATGCTTTGTTTAAGAAGTATGCACATGATAAGATGACATTTAGTATGACTTATGCATATAGTGAAAATTATATTTTGGTATTGTCACATGATGAAGTGGTGCATTTAAAGTGTTCTATGTTAGAGAAGATGCCTGGGTATTATGAGGATAAGTTTAAGAATTTAAAGGTGGCTTATACCTTTATGTTTGGACATCCTGGGAAAAAGCTGCTGTTTATGGGACAGGAATTTGCACAACTTCGGGAGTGGAGTGAGGAGCGTTCGCTGGATTGGTATCTTTTGGAGGAACAGCCTCATCAGGATATGAAGGACTATGTGAAGACTCTGCTTCATCTTTATAGGGAACATCCGGCTATGACAGAATGTGATGACAGCTGGGAAGGGTTTGAATGGATGAATTGTGAGGACGGAGACAGAAGTACCTTTAGTTATGTGCGGAAGAATAAGGATCAGTCTAAGTGTTTGCTTTTTGTATTTAATTTTACTCCGGTGGCACGGGAAGATTATCGGGTTGGTGTGCCGAATCTGACCGAGTATCGAGTGATCTTGGACAGTAATCAGCCGGACTTTGGAAAAGGGGCGAATACGGTTTATAAGGCAGAAGAGGTGGAGTGTGACAAGCAGGAGCAGTCGATTGCTTTTGTGCTGCAGCCTTTGAGTGCTTATGTAATGGAGTTTTCAAATGTGCATAAACGGAAGAAGGCACCGGTTGTTAAGAAAGTGGTGGATAAGAAGTTGGTTCGGTTATCTAAGAAGGCAAATCGGAATGTAAAGAAGAATAAATAGAAGTTGGGATAGGAGAGGGGGACGCCAGAGTGTATCAGGGACACACTGTTCCGCTCTCTGGAAGGTAAGAAGCTCTAAGACTTCTGGATTTTGGTGTATCCGACCGGACGGATCGGGGTGCAATTCGCCCGTGCAGCGGGCTAAACACACCCCTTTTT
>CAJUEI010000212.1 GCA_910585255.1 uncultured Lachnospiraceae bacterium | reverse complement strand
CACTGAAACAAGGAAGTCCCAACCCACCGCTTTCGCCTTGGCGGCTTAGAAGCGGTGACTTCCTTGATGAGGTTAAATTCGATGCATCTTATCAAAAATATCTTCCCGCTGCAGCTTAATATGCACTCCAATCGCCTCTCCAACCTGTTCTAATTCAGAAGAAATTGTTCCAAAATCCTTTGCTGCATAACTCATATCAACAATCATCATCATATTAAAATACTCTTGTACAATAGTCTGTGAAATATCTAAAATATTGACTTGATTCTCTGCCAAATAAGTACAAACTTTTGCAATAATTCCAACTGTGTCTTTTCCAACTACCGTAATAATTGTTTTTTTCATAAATCTGTCTCCATTCTATTGATTATTCCTGCTGATTTTGCTCAGACAACCACCATTTCCAATGCCCGATCCCGCTTTGCAATCTGGATTGGAAATTCATTTCCGGTATAGGCACTCTCCCCCATAGCAATCTCTAACTTCACCGTTTCATACGCCAATTCCTCATAATTATTCTCCTTACTTAAATGCCCCAATATCACATATTTCAGTCCATCATGGATCACCTCATGCAGCAGCTTTCCTGAACTTTCATTGGAAAGATGCCCATAATCTCCCAAAATTCGCTGTTTTAAAGAATAGGGATAATCTCCTGTTTCCAACATCCGAATATCGTGATTGGCTTCCAATAAAATTGCATCCAGCCCCTTTAAATTCTCTACAATATAAGAGTCATACTTTCCCATATCCGTGGCCACCGCAACCGAACAGTTTCTGTGAAAAAATCGATATCCCACCGGATTCGCCGCATCATGGGAAATCGAAAAAGGACGAACCCGAATATCCTGAATCTGAAACTCCTGATCTGGTATAATCTCCTGATATAGTTCGTCCTCAATCTTTCCTAAAGAAGACATCTCACGAATCTCTGCTAATGTCTCCTTTGTAGCATAGATTGGAATATGGCACTTTCTCGCCAATACGCCAAGCCCACTGATATGATCCGAGTGTTCATGTGTAATTAAAATTCCATTTACATCTTTTGTCGTAATTTCATACTGATTTAGTCCCGCTTCTACCCTTTTTCCGCTAATCCCTGCATCTACTAAAATATGTGTATTCTCTGCTCCGACATAGCTGCAGTTTCCGCTGCTTCCGCTGGCAATACTCAAAAATCTCATTTTTTCTGCTCCTTTACCCCGTCCTCACACTTCCCTAACATTTTAGGACACCCCTATCATAATGTCAAGCAAAGATTCCCAAGCCTAACCAAAAATGTGATTTTTATCTGCAATATTTTTTTATAAGACAGGCGGCTATCACACACAATTTTATAGATTAATTCTTACTAACTGTTCCGTTACATATTCTTCCATATACTCTCTTAGTTTTCTATTTTCACTGTTTTCTAAAAAAGGATCTTCTTTTAAGATTTTTCCGGCGGCATCGGAAGCCTCTTTTAGAATTCCGGCATCTGTAAAGATATCTCCCATTTTAAACTCCATCATTCCGCTCTGCCGAACTCCAAAGAAATCCCCCGGTCCCCGAAGTTTTAAATCTTCACTGGCAATCAAAAATCCGTCATTAGACTGATTTAAAATTTCCAATCGCTTTCTGGTATCCTTACTTTCAGAAGCAGATACAAAGATACAATAAGACTGCTCCTTCCCCCGCCCTACTCTTCCTCGAAGCTGGTGAAGCTGTGCCAATCCAAACCGCTCCGCATTTTCTACCATCATTACCGTAGCATTGGGTACATTTACTCCGACTTCAATTACCGTAGTCGAAACTAAAACCTGAATCTGATTGGCTGCAAATTCTTCCATAATCTGATTTTTTTCCCGTGCCTTCATCTTTCCATGAAGATATGCAATAGAAATATCTGACGGCAGTTTCTGCCGAAGCAAAGCAGCATATCCTATTACATTTTCTGCCTCAATCTGCTCATTTTCCTCTACCATAGGACAGATTACATAGACCTGTCGTCCCTTTCTTATCTCTTTTTCCATAAAAGCATAGGCTCTCTCCCGATATCCGGTATCTACTACACAATTTTTAATAGGAAGCCGATTTGCTGGAAGTTCATCTATAATAGAAATGTCCAGATCGCCATATAAAATAATAGCTAAGGTGCGTGGAATCGGCGTAGCTGACATCACCAATACATGAGCGGCGGCTTTTTCTTTATAGCTCCCTTTTTCTTCTCCCTTCCAAGCCAGTTCTTTCCGCTGGTTTACACCAAATCGATGCTGCTCATCAGTAATAACAAGGGCAAGTTTATGATAGACAACTTTTTCTTGAATTAAGGCATGTGTTCCCACTATAATATCTGCCTGATGAGAAGCAATCTCTTCATATGCCGTTCGCTTTTCTTTTGCTGTCATCGATCCGGTTAGAAGAATAACCCGCTTCTCGATGCCATAGGTTTGAAACAATTTCACCATTGCCTCATAATGCTGTAAGGCAAGCACCTCCGTAGGTACCATAAGTGCTCCCTGATAGCCATGAGATGCCGTCTGCAAAAGTGCCAAAACAGCAATAATCGTCTTACCGGAACCGACATCCCCCTGCACCAACCGATTCATCGCCTGATTTCCCTGCAGATCCGTCTGAATCTCCTGCCAAACTCTCTGCTGTGCTTTCGTCAGTGCATAGGGCAGAGCCGCTAACAGCTTTTCTGTCTCACAAACCGGAGACATCACAAATTGATTTTTGGTTCTGATATTTTCTTCCTTTAACATTCGAAGTGCCAAGATAAACGTAAAAAACTCCTCAAATACCACCCTTCTGCGGGCAGCCGCATACTCCTCCATATCCTTTGGAAAATGAATTTTCTCCAACACCTCCTGAAATTTTGCAAGCTGGTATTCCCTTCGAATCTGCTCCGGCAAATACTCCAGATAGACAATCTCTTGTTCCAACGCCTGTTTTACTGCTTTTATCACTGCCTTATTGGAAAGTCCGGCAGTCAGCCCATAAATTGGCTGCATCACTTGAAGCATCCCCTCATACTGTCCAAGTGTATACATCTGCGGATGCTCCATAACCAAACGACCGTTTTTCTTTCTTACCTTCCCCCGAAAGATATAACGGCTTCCGGTTAAAAGCGTCTTTACCAAAAAAGCCATATTATACCAGATCAGCTCCATCCCTCCCGATTCATCCCGAATCATAGTGGTAACAATCTGAAGATTCCGAACCTCTTTTTTTTCCGGTGTCTTAATCACCATTCCCTCCACTGCACAGATTCCTCCTTCCTTAACGGAACCGATTGCAATAGGGTCTTTAAATATATCATAATCGCGTGGATAATAAGTAAGTAAATCTTCCACTGTTTCAATTCCAATTTTACTATATAACTGTGCTGTCTTTGTTCCAATCCCTTTTAAAGAAGAAATAGGTGTTCCCATCAATCCCTCCCCTTTCTAACCTGCAAGCCAATTTTTTCCAATTTCAAAAAACAAAAGAAAAAGGCAGCTTTTCCCGCTGCCATATTTCTTCCTCTGCTACTCCACAGATATAATATAATAATAAATAGGCTGTCCTCCACTTTGAAGTTCGATATCACACTGAGGATAAGCCGCCTCTATCTTCTTCGCAAGCTCTCCTGCAACCTCTTCTGTAATCTCTGCCCCATAATAAATACTAATCAACTCGGCATCTCTTCCCATCATAGCAGATGTCATCTCTAACGCCACTTTCTCCACATCCTGCCCAACCGAAAGGATAGCATGATCTCCAATCCCCATAATATCATTCTCTTTAATCTCTTTCTCGTCAATTATGGTATTTCGGACCGCATAGGTAATCTGTCCTGTCTTTACCCGTTTCATCTCTTCTGTCATAGATTTTAAATTTTCTTCTGGAGTTCGGTCTGCCATATAGTGAATCACAGCCGTAATTCCCTGCGGCACCGTCTTTGAAGGCACTACCAGAATCTTTTTATCCTCCACCAGATAGGTAGCCTGCTGTGCAGCCAAAATAATATTAGAATTATTTGGAAGAATAAATATCGTATCTGCATTGACTTTTGCAATCGCTTCCAGCATATCCTCCGTACTAGGATTCATCGTCTGTCCGCCGGAAATCAGATAATCTACCCCCAATTCCTTAAAGATCTCATCCAATCCCTCTCCCACCGATACTGCTATAAAACCCACTGGCTTTCTAGGCTCTTTTTTTACTGCAGCACTCTTTTTCTTCTGCTCTTTTGCCTTTGTCTCTGCATCTTTAATCAGCTTTTCCTGATGCTCTTCCCGCATATTGTCAATCTTCATCTTGCTTAAAGCACCATACGTCAACGCTTTCTCAATCGCCTGTCCCGGATGATTGGTATGCACATGCACTTTTACCACTTCATCATCTGAAACCACCACCACACAGTCTCCAATCGAACTAAAAAATTCCTTTAATTTCTGTTCATCCTCTAAAGTAAACTCCCGATCCGCCAAAATAATAAATTCCGTACAATATCCAAATGTAATCTCGGCTTCCTCTGAATTCTGAATCCGAACCTCCGATTCTTTCTCCTGCTGTTTCTCCTCCAAAGTACCCGAAAAATCCAGTTCCTTTCCTAGGAATCCATCCATCATTCCCTTTAAAACCTGCATCAAACCCTGTCCGCCAGAGTCCACTACTCCTGCCTGCTTTAATACGGGAAGCATCTCTGGAGTTCTTGCCAGCACCTCATCCCCATTTGCTAACACCTGTGCCATAAATTCTGCCAAATCCGGGGTAGTATCCGCAATCTCCGCTGCCTTATCCGAGATTCCCTTTGCCACTGTAAGAATCGTACCTTCTTTTGGTTTCATCACCGCTTTATATGCTGTTTCTGTTGCTCTGGTCAATGCCTCTGATAAAAGAACCGCATCCAATTCCTCTTCCTGTGTTTTAATTACTTTTGTAAACCCTCTAAACAGCTGAGAAAGAATTACACCCGAGTTCCCCCGTGCTCCCCGCAGAGAACCAGAAGAAATTGCCTTTGCCAACGTCTCAAATGTAACCGTTTCCAATGCATCTACTTCTTTTGCCGCTGCCATAATTGTTAAAGTCATATTCGTACCAGTATCACCGTCCGGTACAGGAAAAACATTCAGCTCATTAATCCATTCTTTTTTTGCTTCCAGATTCTTAGCACCTGCCAGAAACATCTTCTGGAGCATTTTTGCATCTATCGTAGTAACTGACACAATAAGTTCCTCCTATATTCACCTAATCAATAACGCGGACACCTTCTACGAAAATAGTAATTTTCTCTACTTCCATTCCGGTGAATTGTTCTACTTTATATTTTACATTATGAATCAAATTATCCGCAACGGCAGATATACTTACACCATACACTACAATCACATGAAAATCAATTAAAATCTTATTCTCCTGCAGTGTAACTGTAATTCCCTGTGTCAGATTATCTCCCATCAGCAGCTTAACAAAACCATCTTTCATACTGACAGAAGCCATACCAACAATACCAAAACATTCTACCGCCAATGTCCCGGCATATTTAGCAATAACACCCAAATCAATCGTAATTTCTCCCAGTTGAGTGCTCATACGACCTTTCATAACGAATACCTCCAATCTCTTGGTGCTTGTATTCAGCTTAAAAACTTATGTTTTTACCGACTGTGCACACAATCACTATCCTATTTTCATTATAACCGCTTTTTATAAAAAAAGAAACACTATTTTATATTTTCAGCCGTATAAATTTAATCAAAAAAGCTCCCAAAGAGGACGCCAGAGTGCATCAGGAACACGCTGTTCCGCTCTCCAGAAAGCAGAAGCTCTAAGACTTCTGAATATAGATGCAGCCAACCGGACGGATCGGGGTGCAATTCGCCCGTACAGCGGGCTAAACACACCCCTTTTTTTGCCATTCGAGAATGGCAAAAAATCCTACTGAATCGACAGAAGTCTAAGAACTTCTAGCTTTCCTCCGAAGTCACAGCGTGCTCCTGATGCACTCTGGCTGTATTGTCCCACAATTTACATTTCTTCTTCCATCCCTCTATGGATGCATGAGTCAATTTCAAAGATATCAGCAGGAAAAGACAGCTGGAGAGGGAAAACGATTCCTTCCCGCTGTGACTTCGGAGGAAAGTTAGAACGTCTTATGCTTCTGTCG
>CAJUEI010000211.1 GCA_910585255.1 uncultured Lachnospiraceae bacterium | reverse complement strand
GGCTATCATTTTCGGCATGGTGCTGATCAATAGCTTGACTAAGAACAGTCCAATCCAATTAAACATAATCGCTGTGATTACTTCATTTACATTAAAAAATGCTTTACAGATACCGGGAATTGCTCCCCAGAGTGCTCCGCCGATCATAGCCGCTATTAATCCGATATACCACGGCATCTGGAATTGAATCACTGCGGTCAGTGCACAAAATGCCCCAATGGTATACTGCCCGGTCGCCCCAATATTAAACAATCCGGTTTTAAATGCAAAGCCAACTGACAATCCAGTCATAATTAACGGGGCTGCCTGATAGAGTACCTTTGCCAGCTTGTCTGCCGATCCGATTCCGGTAGTCAGCATCTTTGAAAAACCACGCATTGCAAATTCGGAACGAAAGATAAACAAGAGAATCAGTCCGAATATCAGTCCAAATAAAATAGAAAGAAGAGAAGCGATACAGCTTATAAATGACTGACTTGTCAGAAAATTTTTTGTCTTATTCATCCTATGCACCTTCCTTTGCTGTTCTGTTTTGTCTTTTCCCTCCAGACATATAAAGTCCTAGTTCTTCTGTGGTTGTCTGTTTCGGATCAAATTCTCCTACAATTTCTCCTTCATACATTACCAAGATTCGATCGCTGACATTCATGACTTCATCTAATTCTAAAGATACCAAAAGCACGCCCTTTCCGGCATCCCGCTGTGCCACAAGCTGTTTGTGTATATATTCAATCGCCCCGACATCCAAACCTCTGGTGGGCTGCACCGCTACTAAAAGTTCCGGTTTCTTTTCAATTTCCCGTGCAATAATTGCCTTCTGCTGATTTCCTCCTGACATGCTTCTTACAATCGTAAATACGCCTTGTCCGCTTCTTACATCAAACTGTTTGATTAGCCGTTCCGCAAACTCCCGTACTGCTTTTTTCTTAATCAATCCATGGTTTTGAAACTCTGGTTTCCAATACTCCTGCAGTACCATATTTTCTTCCAGCGTATAGTCTAATACCAGTCCATGTTTATGGCGATCTTCTGGAATATGGCTTATACCGCTTTTGGAACGTTCCCGAATCGAGCTGTGGGTGATATCTTTTCCGCAGAGTGTAATCTTTCCTTCTGACATTTTTTCCAATCCGGTCAGTGCTGATACCAATTCCGTCTGTCCATTTCCTTCAATCCCGGCAAGACAGACAATCTCTCCTCCTCTTACCTGAAAAGAGACATCTTTTACCGCATTATTTTTATGAAATTTTGACGGTACCGTTACATGTTCTACCTTTAAAATAGTGTCTCTTAATTTTTGCTTCTTTTTTTCTACTTTAAAATTTACGTCTCTTCCTACCATCATTTTAGAAAGCTCTTCTTTTGTGGTATCTTTGATCTCTACTGTTCCTATATATTTTCCCTTGCGAAGAACCGTGCAGCGGTCGGCAACTGCCATAATCTCATTTAACTTATGAGTAATAAATAAAATAGATTTTCCCTCTTTTGTAAAACAACGCATAATTTCCATTAATTCATCGATTTCCTGTGGTGTCAGTACTGCAGTCGGCTCATCAAAGATCAAGATTTCATTGTCTCGATACAACATCTTTAAAATTTCTACTCTCTGCTGCATCCCCACTGAAATATCTTCAATTTTTGCATCTGGATCGACTTTTAATCCATACTTTTCACTGAGTTCGATCACCTTTTGACGGGCTTGTGTCTTTTTTAAAAATCCCATCTGATTGGGCTCAACCCCTAAGATAATATTATCTAATACTGTAAATACCTCTACCAATTTAAAATGCTGGTGAACCATTCCGATATTTAAGGCATTGGCATCATTCGGATTTTGAATCTTTACCACTTCTCCATTTTTCTTAATACAGCCTTTTTCCGGCTGATACAGTCCGAACAGCACGCTCATCAGCGTAGACTTTCCGGCACCGTTTTCTCCGAGAAGGGCATGTACTTCCCCTTTTTTTAGCTGAAGTGTAATATTATCGTTTGCTTTAATTCCCGGAAATTCTTTTGTAATGTTTAACATCTCAATTACATATTCACTCATGGGCTTTTCCTCCCTTTGTTTATTTGAGATTTGCTGCAAAAAACAGGAACTTTATATAGCAGAAAAGACGGTCTCTCTGATATATGTGTCCACATATCATAGGAACCGTCCTATCCCGTTTCACAGAAATCGTCTCTGTGATTTATCTGGTACCTTCCGGTATTCCATTCTTTTTATCTAGAACATTAATTCTGGAAATCTACTGTAATCTTTGTAGTAGCAGGTGCCGCAGCAGTATCATTCGATACGGTAATAGAACCGTCTTTAATTCCTTCCATAACGGTATGATATTCGTCTACAGTAAAGGTCTGGAATCTCCAAGAACCTTCCGCAGTAGGAAGACCAACCATATCTTCTGCTGCACCAAAGACAGAAGTTTGTCCAGCAACTGCATCCGGCCATACGCCATTATTTGCATATAAATCGGTTAATGCGGTTACAACGGAATGTCCTAAATATTTCATAGCAGAAGTAATCATTAAATCGGAATCCTTTGCTTGGTCAACGTCTACACCAATCAATTTTCCGCTGTTTGCTTCTGCTGCTGCATTTGCAGAAAGCCAAATCTTACCACCGCAGGCAAATACTACTTCGGTTCCTTCTGTAAACCAACTAGACATCTTTGTCATAATTTCATCATTGGCAACAAAGCTTTGGCTGTACCAATATTTTACATTTACATCTACTCCTAATTCCTCTGCCGCTGCATCTACTCCCTGTAAGAACCCATACCCATAACGCTGTACAGCAGGAATTTCCATACCGCCTAAAAAGCCAAGCTGTGTATAACCATCTTTTACAATCGAATATCCTGCTACATAACCGGCTTGTTCTTCTTTATATAAGATACAATATACATTTTTTGAAGTGGAATAAACAGAATAATCAGCAGAATGTGGTTCTCCGTCAATCAGTAAAAACTGAACATCTGGATATTGATCCTGCATCTCATAAACTACTGTTTCAAATAAATATCCAGGCAATACTAACACTTTTGCCCCGTTTTGAATAGCAGTTTTCATTGTTTCCATACGTGCTTCATCGGAATCCTCCGATGGACGATAATAACTGTATGTCTTATTATTTGCTTCTGCAAATTCAATAAGTCCTTCCCAAGTTCCCTGATTAAAAGAACCATCATCAATATTTCCAACATCTGTTACCAGTGCAAGTTCATATCCATCTGTAGAAGCAGATTGATTTGCTGCAGAAGTCGGCTGGTTTGCTTCTGTAGAAGCTGCCTCCGTTGTGGTCTGATTTTCTGTTGTACTTTTTGTCGTTTCATTCGTATTGTTATTCCCGCCACAGGATACCAAAGAAGCGATCATTGCAACAGAAAGAAACAGTGCTGCGAATTTTCTCATAATAAATCCTCCTTAAGATTGTATGAAACTATTTGATTTCTAATCCAAATCAGAATACCACATTTTAGTCGAAGTTTCAATACCTTATTTTGCAATCTTTTTTTCTTTCTATTTTAAATGCTCAGGTGAAAATCCAAACGGAAGGATTTCTTCTAAAGAATAAATCTGAAATTCTTCCGGCGAGCGGGCAAGAATAATAAAAAATTCTTTTGGATTGCAAAATTCAGCCATGACCTGCCGACATACTCCGCATGGAGGACAAAACTCTTCCACTTTTCCTTCTTTTCCTCCTACAATCGCTATCGCATCAAAGTGAGAATCGCCTTCGCTGACAGCTTTAAAAAATGCCGTTCGTTCCGCACAATTAGTCGGAGTATAAGATGCATTTTCAATATTGCACCCCGTATAAACTGTACCACTCTTTGCCAATAAAGCTGCTGCTACTTTAAAATGAGAATAGGGTGTGTAGGAATAAGGAAGGGTTTGGATTGCTTCCTTTATTAGATTTTGACAGATTTCTTTCGTTAGTTCTTCTCTTTGCATAGATATCCCCTCTTTTTAAAAATATAATAACTAGCAGGTAAATAAACATCCTTTGTTATAATATAGATATTTTACAAAATTCTTTTCTCTATTCATGAAAGATAAATTTATTCTATCATAATTTCCATTAAATTTCCATTCTTTTCTATCATATATATAAAAGAAGATAAAACGAGAGTTCCGAAGAGAACGCCAGAGGGCATAAAAGACCCGCTGTTCCGCTCTCCAGAAAGCAGAAGTTCTAAGACTTCTGAATAAACGTATGCCCTACCGGACGGACCGGGGTGCAATTCGCCCGTACAGCGGGCTAAACACACCCCTTTTTCGGGCACAGGTGCCCTCAAATCCTAGAGATCGACAGAAGTCTAAGAACTTCTAGCTTTCCTCCGAAGTCACAGCGGGTCTTTTATGCCCTCTGGCTCTATTGTTCCATAATTTACGTTTTTTTTCCATTCCTCTGCAGATACAGAAAGCAATTTCAAGCTTTCCGACAGGAAGAGACAACAATTTCAAGCTTACCGGCAGGAAAAGACAGCTAGAACGGGGAAATCCTTTCTTTCCGCTGTGACTTCGGAGAAAAGTTAGAAAGTCTTATGCTTTTGTCGATCCCTAGGATTTTTGTCATCGGCAGATGACAAAAAAGGGGTGTGTTTAGCCCGCTGTACGGGCGAATTGCACCCCGGTCCGTCCGGTTGATGAAACTTTGATTCAAAAGCATTAGACTTTCTTACTTTTTGGAGAGTGGAACAGCGGAAAGAAAGGATTTCCCCGCTCTGGCGTCCTCCCCGCCTCTCCCCCTCCTCATGATAATTTCTTTCACATTTTCTGTTTTTATGTTATAATTACCTTTGAAATTCTATATCTGATCCAGAAAGGAGTTTAAATGATAAAAATTGAGTTACATAACAGAACGAAAGTTACTGTTATTACTTATTTTCGTATGACTCGTGACCAAGAGATATGCCGCTATCTTCCCCAAAGCATACAATCGGAAGCGGAAGCCTTGGCTCATTTTGAAAAAGCACAGCAGCCCGGAGCAACCAGTTATGGACGTACCATCTATGCAGACAGTCATTATATTGGAGATATTTGGTGTTATAATATCCGGCAGGAAGAACCAAATGCGATGATTAGTTATTGTATTTTTGATAAAGCCTATTGGGGGAAAGGAATTGCTGCAAAGTCACTGCAGTTATTTCTTGATGAAATTATAGAAAAATTTTGTTTTACGTTTATTGGGGCATTTACTTATTCTGCTAATACAGCTTCTGTCCATGTTTTGTTAAAAAATGGTTTTCAGGAAGTGGAAACGTTTATGGAAGATGGGGTAGAGTCAAAATATTTTCAGATACAAAAGATATCAAATCCAGACACGAGGAGGACCGGCAACCTATATTAGATTGCCGGCATTTATTATGAAAAACTTTAAGTAATGGTTATTGCTTCCATGTTTTTAGTATAGATTTCGTTCGTGAATAATCCATGTTTTCTGTGTAAAACCTTTTTGAATAGTTTATGAACGTTTTATGAATAGGTCTGATTCGGAAAATTTTTTTGTTTTTCTAAATAAAATTCCTCCATAGTTAAAGGAATTTCGGAATCTGCTCCGCTACTTCCTTGACAGGTTAAATCGTTACAATGATTCCTCCATCACTGGCATAAAGTGTACTGACTCCTGCTGTATCTAAGATGATGGTGTCTTTTACGGTAATGCGTTCTGATATTAATTTTTTTACAAATTCTGCCCGATCTGGACAATTGCAATGGGCGATACACAAGATTTTTTCTTCTGGCTGTTTTACCTGTTTTGCAACAATATCTGCCATTTTTACAAGAGCCTTATTGATTCCTCGTACTTGGTCTAATTTGCAGATAGTTCCGTCTGGATTGGCTCCCATAATGGGTTTAATACTGAGTACATTTGCTAGAACTGCTTGTATATTAGTAAGGCGTCCGTTTTTGCGAAGGGCGTCTAATGTTTCTAGTACAAAATAAGTGTCCATTTCTTCAAGAAAGGTTTCGCCCTGCTTTATAATTGTATCAAAGTCTGCTCCGCTCTCTGCTAATTCTTGTATTTTAAGGGCAATTTGTGTCTCTCCGACAGAGGCTGACTTGGAATTAAATACATAGACTTTTGCATTGGGATGGGTTTCTTTATAAAGATTCGCCCCTAAAACAGCACTATTATAAGAACCGCTTAGATTTGCAGAAAGAGTAACTGCAAAAACGGCATCATACTCTCCTTCATATGCCTGCATATAGGCTTC
>CAJUEI010000210.1 GCA_910585255.1 uncultured Lachnospiraceae bacterium | reverse complement strand
TAAATCCAATTAATTCTCCTGCACAAACCCTATCCCCTTCCTTCCATTCTTTTGCATAACGATAGAGATGTGCATAATAAAAATATCCCCCATTCGGGCTGCGAATCCCAATCCGATATCCGCCCTTTTCTAACCATCCAATCCGTTCCACCACTCCATCTGTCATACTGACAATCGGAAAATACCCCCGCTCATTATTCCCTGCCATAATATCACACCCCTCATGCACATGAGAAGCATCCCGATAAATCCGCTCACTTCCCCACCCATCGCTATAGTAAACTTCCGCTGCCCGCAGATTCCTGCTCTTAGGCACTGGAAAATAAACAATATCCGAAATCACCGCCCGATAAGCCGCCAGCAGCTTTTCATACTCCTCCTGCTGCCGTTCCTCATACCACGCTTTACAATCCTGAAAATAGGTAACCTCTCGCATCGAATCCGGCATAGCAGCAAATCGATCCAACTGAAACTCACTAATCCCCATCCACACCGCCAAAACCTCTTCAATAGGAATCTGATGCACCCTTTGAAATTCCTTTAAATCCGTAATTGCTTCTTCGCTCATCTGCATTTCCCGAAAATTCTCCGTCTCATAAGCACAGGCAGGAAGCCGGCATACTCCTCCACGAACCAGCAAATGATCCAATAAAATCACATTAAAAACAGCAAAAAAAATCAATACTCCAAAGAACCAATATAAACCCGTCCGATTTTTCTGCCCTTTATACCTTCTTACTGAATAAGCCTGCACCCCTATTCCTCCCCATCTATCAAAAGCTCTGTCTAAAGCATTGTATTCTGCCCCCAAAAAGAATATAACAGAAAAAACAACGGTAAAAAATAGAAAAAGCCGCCGATATCAGCAGAAATTTTATCTGCCGATATCAGCTGCTTTTATTTTTTATATCCTTTATCTCTTAATCTTTCTTCTAGTTCTTTCTTCTAGTTTTAATCCTGATTCTCTTTTTCTTTTCCTTCGTCTTCTCCGAAAATAAATCGATGCAGTTCTTCAATATTTTTTTCAAAATCTACATCTAATACCAACATGGCATTATACCAACTATTGGTATATCCTCCGTCTACAGGAATTCGAAACTGTTCGATTTCACTAGAAAGCAGTCCCGATTCAAATGCTTTTGTTGCAATCGCCGTCATCTCTACCATATCTAAATCTGTCGTTACATAAGGCAGTACAGTCTCCATTAAAGAAAGTAATTCCGGCAGGCTTTGATCTTTAAACTTTTCATAAATTGCATTTAATACGATTCGCTGTTTCTGCGTCCGTCCAAAATCACTGGTTGCCAAACTTACCCGATTTCTGCAGTATCCCACTACCTGACATCCGTTTAGTGTCTGTGTGGCACCCGGAATCAGATTTCGATAAGCCGGATTTGAGATAAAATTCGAGGTATTTTGAAAATTTGCTTCATCTGCATCAATATAGAGTGAAATTCCTCCCAGCTTATCAATTACTTTTTCCAGCATATTGTAGTTAATCGCTACATAACCATCCAGTTCCAAATCAAAATTGTGAGAAAATACATCATAGACCAATTGAATTCCGCCCTTTTGATAAGGAGTATTTAATTTATTATTGGAATACCCCGGAATCTGCACCAGCATATCCCGCATAAAAGAAGTCAGTTTGATCTCTTTATGATTGGTATCCAATGTCACCACAATTAAAGTATCCGAAAGATTTCCTGATTCCTGATCCAACCCTAACAACAGGATATTGGTTATTCCTTCTTTCGAACGCCCATCGGTCTCTTTATCAACAATCGTTTCCAATGTAGCCTCCGGTAAATGTGTATACTCTTCTACCGGTACAGTTTCAAAATAATCTTCTTGTACCACATGATCCGATCCGTCATCATAATTTGCCAGCGACATCAGATAATAAACATAAAAAATAACCCCCATCAGGCATAAAATAATGATTAATGCCGCAATCATAAAGACTTTATACCATAACGGTTTTCTTGCAAAAGCCCCCTTTGATCTTCCCATCGTTCTTTCGTTCGTTCTAGCCATACTGTCTCCTTTTTTTCCGCCATAATTATAGCATCGTTTTTTATTCTATTCTATCACAATGTTCTATGATAATTTTGCAATCACTTCTATCAGATACTCCCAAACCCGTGCCGTAGAGGAAATACTTAATCGTTCCCGTGTGGTATGAATCTCTTTCATATCTGGCCCTAAAGAAATCGCATCCAGCCTTGGACATTTTTCTAAAAGAATTCCACACTCCAATCCGGCATGAATTGCCTGAACAAGCGGCTCTTTTCCATACTTTTCTCTATAAATTTCTATCATTACATTCCGCAGCTTTGAATCGGTTCGATATTCCCAAGCAGGATAATCGCCCCTTGTACGATATTCTCCGCCTAAAAATTCTGTTATATAGCATAATTGACTGCTCAGTGCTTCCTTTCTGCTCCGCACACTGCTTCGAACGGAAGCGGTAACGGTTAAGTTCTCTTCATCTAGGGTTACGATTCCAAGATTTAAAGAGGTTTCTACTAACCCCGGAATATTCAAGCTTCGGTTCTGTACCCCGTTTGGCAGATTTGCCAATAAATAAATTCCTTTCATTCGGGATGTTGGCTGCAGCTGTCTCTGTACAGAAGCCCCTTTTTTTATCAATTCTATCCGAAGATTTGGATCGGAACGTATATATTCCGCCTGATAAACCGCAGTACAGGTTTGAACTAAGTTTTCAAACTGTTCCGTCTCTTTTTCTTCTATTAATAAATGCAGCACACACTCTGCCGCAATTGCATTGTCCTTTTCTCCTCCCTGTATGCCGCAGATCCCATAAGAAATCTCCTGATCCAGTTCATAGAGCAGACGCCCTGCTAATTTAATGGCATTGGCACGTTCTTTATCAATCTCTGCACCGGAATGTCCGCCGGTCAGTCCGGTTATCTTTATCTGATAAGCGATTCCCTCTCCGTCTGTATACTCAACAGGCAGGATGCAGTCTCCTCTTACTCCTCCGGCACAGCTAGTTAAAAAGATTCCCTCTTCTTCTGAATCTAAATTGATTAAATAGTCTCCCTTTAATCTGGATAGATCGATAGCGGAAGCCCCCAATAGTCCTATCTCTTCATCTACCGTCAGAACCGCTTCCAAATGCGGATGCGAAATAGAAGAATCCTCTAAAACAGCGAGAATATAAGCAACGGCAATTCCGTCATCTCCTCCTAAACTGGTGCCTTCTGCATAGATCGTGTCCCCCTCTATTCCAAGACGAAGGGCATCTTTTGTAAAATCAATGGAACAGTCTTCCTCTTTTACTGTTACCATATCCAGATGCCCCTGAAGTACAATTCCGGCATCCTGTTCCCTTCCTTTCGAAGCCTCTTTTATTATAATCACATTATTCCAATCATCCTGAATATAGGATAATCCATGTTCTTTTGCAAATGTTACACAGTAATCACTGATTGCTTTTGTATTTCCCGAACCATGCGGGATTTTCGAAATTTCTTCAAAATAATAAAACACTCGTTCTGGTTTTAACGATTCCAGCAAAATAATACCTCCTTTCAAACACGCTATAGTAATATTGACACAAAATTCAAAAAAAATCAACCTATTTTACGAATAGCCCGTTCTGTTTTTGAATACATTAACAATAAAGAATTGAAAAAAGGCAGATCGATCTATGGCTGTTTTCCTGATTCTCCTGTTCCTTATGCTGCTTTCTAATCCAGAAATTACGGTACTTGGGGCAAAGACCGGTTTAAATTTATGGTTAAATTCAGTCGTTCCCTCTCTGCTCCCCTTTCTGATCTTCTCTAACCTTCTCTTTGAAGCAGATGCTGTCTCTTATTTGACTGCCCTGCTTTCTCCTCTATGCCGTCTTTTATTCGGCACCTCAAAAGATGGCAGCTTTGCTGTTATCTCCGGTTTTTTATGCGGATTCCCAATGGGAAGCAAAAGCTGCTTAGAATTGGTAAAACGTCAAAAAATAAAAAAAGAGGAAGCCGCTTATCTAGTCAGCTTCTGTAATAATGCAAGTCCTGCTTTTGTGGTAAGTTTTATCTGTCAGGGTATTTTTTATGGTGAAAAAGAAATTTTGCTTCCGGTTCTATTCTCCTTTTACGCTGCACCACTGATCACAGGTATCCTATTCGGCTTCTTTTTTAGAAAACGGCAGAATTTTTATCTTACCGTTCCTTCCGATCCCGCTTTACATAAAAAATCTTCTGTATTTCAATTTCAATATCTCGATCATGCAATTATGAATTCGTTTCAGACCATCGTAAGACTTGGCGGCTATATCACTTTCTTTGCTGTACTTTCTACTTTCCTTCAGTCAGCACAATGGCTTCCGATTCCACTCCGCATCTTTCTTACTGCTGTCATTGAACTGACAACAGGAGCAAGTCTATTAGGAAAACTAAATCTCTCTTTAAAATTACGGGTTATCGCCGTTTGTGCCTGCGTCTCTTTCGGCAGCCTTTCTGGTTTCGCCCAATCCTATACTCTATTAAAAGAAGGAGAAATTTCTGCAGTATACTATCTGATTGGAAAACTTATGGCATGTATCTTATGTACTATTTTTTTAAATATTTTACTATGATTTTACTCATAATCTTCTGTTCTTCTTTCATAATTCTCTGCACCAGGCTCTGAAGAATTCTGTGCAGTCGGCACGGATTCTTCCTGCGGCAGCAGCTCAGAACGATTTTCTCGAATCCGCTCATATGTGGCTACCATTAATTTCTGAAAACTGTCATACTTCATCGCCGCACTTTCCAAAGTATCTGCTATAATATTCTGTGTATCCGCAAGCATATCATCTGTATACTGAATCGCTCCCATACGGATATTGTTGGCATCCATAGTTGCCGCATCCACAATTTCCTGTGCCTGCTGTGTCGCCATCTGCAGAATTTCATTTGCCCTTAGATAAGCCTGCTGCACCACTTCACTTTCATTAACCAGTTCATTGGTATGTGTCTTTGCATCCTGCAGAATTTTTGCTGCATCCGACTGTGCTTTTGCCAGAATCTCATCCCGATTTCGTATAATACTCTGATACTTTTTTATCTCATCTGGTGTACGCAGCTTTAACTCTGTAATTAATTCCAGAAATTGATCTTTATTTACAATAATCTTCGTATTAGATAACGGCTGCGGTTTACAGCCGTCAATAAAATCTTCAATTTCTTCGATTAGCTGCTCGATTTTACTGGTATTATTTGTACTCATAAATAATATCTCCTTCTATCGAATCACTCCATATTTCTGATAGAGCCTTTCTACCACCAGTTCCGGCACAAATTTACAGATCTCCCCGCCCATTCCGGCAACCTCTTTTACTGTACTTGAACTTAAATAGGCAAATTCTAAACGAGTTGTAAGAAAAACAGTCTCTATCTTTGAATTCAATGCATGATTAATCTGTGACATCTGAAGCTCATACTCAAAATCGGTAATTGCACGAAGACCTCTTACAATCATATTTGCCTGCGATTGTGCAGCAAAATCTACTAACAGACCATCAAAAGACTGAATTGTTACATGCTTCAAGTGCTTTGTCACTTCTTTTAACATATTAACACGTTCTTCTACGGAAAACAATGGACTTTTTGCCTTATTATTCAATACCCCCACAATTAACTCATCCGTAATGGCAAGAGAACGCTCAATAATATCGAGATGCCCAAATGTCACCGGATCAAAACTACCCGGATAAACTGCACGATTCATACTCATTTCCTTTCTTTTATTCCTTATTTTTATTCTTTTCTTCTTCCGGTTCTTTTCTTAAAAAAATATGTTTATTCGTTTTATAGAGTTTTTCTTTTTCTACAAAAAATCCCCATTCTTCCACTCCTTTTAACTGAGTAGTAAGAGCTGCCTCTATGATCAATAACGTATCTTCTTTTATCAGCTTTGAACTGTCCAGATACTGCAGTACCTGTTCTTCATATCCTTTTCGATAAGGCGGATCCATAAAGATCAGATCAAATTGGATTCCTCTTCCCTCTAAACGCCGAAGTGCCGTTAAAAAGTCACATTCCATCACCACTGCATCCTCTTTTAATTTTGTAAATTCCAAATTCTCTCGAATACATGCCGCTGCCCTTTTATTATTTTCTACAAAATATGCCTCTTTTGCCCCACGGCTTAATGCCTCAATCCCGATACTGCCGCTTCCGGCAAAGAGATCCAGTACCCTGCTGCCCGCAATTTCACTCTGCAGAATATTAAATAATGTTTCTTTTATCCGATCCG
>CAJUEI010000209.1 GCA_910585255.1 uncultured Lachnospiraceae bacterium | reverse complement strand
TTGTTATTATAACACATTGGGAAGAAAATGAAAAGATATTAGACAGTCTCTAAGAGCTTCTAGCTTTCCTTCGAAGTCACATCGTAAACATCCCGCACTCTGGCTGTTTTTTCCGCAATAGAGATAGACGTTTTGCTGTTGGTTTTTGATGGAGGATGGGTAATGGGGTGTGGTCATTATTTTATTTTAATAAAGTGTTGATATGTTTTATATATTATGCTATTTTAAATATAAATAATTTATTTAAGAAAGGAAAAAAAGATGAAAGAAGAGAAAATTTTAAAAAAGCCAGGTAGAAGAAGTGAGTGTTTAGAGGATATTGGAGGGCTTAAGAAGCTGTCTCCAGGAGAGTATGAGTTTATGAAGCTGATTTGGCAGAATCCGGGGGGGATTAGTAGTGAGGAGATTTATAAAAATCCGAATTTTGAACAGCCGCAGGGAACAAAGAGTACAATTCTTTTTAAGATTCATGAAAAAGGGTATGTGAATATGGTGCAGCGTGGATTACATCATTTTTATTTTCCCATTATAAGCAGAAAGGAGTATGATCAGGCAGTTATAAAGCAGAAGTTAAAGAAATGTTTGGGTTTTTCTTCCTTTTTTTCTTTGGTGGCCTCTTTTTGTGGAAAAGAGAACTTGACGGAAGAACAGAAGGAGAAGGTAAATCAGCTTTTAGAGGAGATAGAAAAAGATTTGTAATAGAAAAGTTATAGTTTGGGGGAATGAAAAATTAGATGAGAAAGGAAATTAGTGATTTAATTCTTTTATTATATTTAGTTCCGATTGCAGGTGTTTTTTTATTACTATTTTTACGGAAAAAGTAAAAATTGGGAAAAGAAAATATAAATACTTCTGGATGAAAATGATTTTGATTGTTTACTTTGCTATACCGATTATTATGTTGGTTACTTTTATAGAGAATAAAAAAGTAGAATATATTTGGATTGGCGGAGACTTTGACTATATGCGTGGTTATAAAAATTCTGTTTTGTATTATGAGTATTTAGAACGAAAAGATTTTTGGATTTTGAAAGCATTTTTTTAGTTTGGGTAGCAGGGATTTTTGTATTGGTAATAAAAGATTTATATGGAATATTGGAGTTGATAAAGGGAGCTCAAATAAAATTTCGAAGAATATTGTCTGAAAATGATACGAATAAATTTAAAATAGGAATTTCTAGTAATGGTATAGATAAGAAAGTAGATGCGATAGATGGAATGGTTTCTCATACTTTTATAGTTGAAGAGTCTGGTTTATATGATATTTTTATAGAAAATGATGAAACAGTATCAATAACAGGAACAGTTATAATTAAATAAAATATATTTTTAAAATATATTTACAAAAGTTAATAATTTCATTATAATAAAGATGTAATACAAGTATATATTTATATTATGTGGGTTCTGGTGTTTTGCAAACGAATCAGGAAAGGAGAATGATAAGATATAATTGGATAAATAAGGAAACGATTTTTGTCTGCTTTTCTATATTTAAAAGAATATGTTATAAAAAGAAAGTTGGGGAATCAATATGAGAAAAAAAGAGATAGGATGGAATAAAGATATAAATAGAAATAATAAAAAAATGTGCAAGATACGAAAATTGTTACAAATAGCAGGAATTGGTACATTAATTACTGTTTTTATTAGTTCTTGTGCCGCACAAAATTCAGAGACAACAGAAGATTTAACTACAATTCTTTCTTCTTCTGGGGCTTGGTTGGAATGGGCTTATGTTGCAGAATTAGAAGAAACTACAAATTCTGAAGAAACTACAGATTCTTTTGAAGAGATAGAGATAGAACCTACAGAATCAGTGAAATCAATAGAGAAGACAGAATCTTTTGAAGTAGTGTATCCACCGGCGTCAGAAAATGTAGAATTTCAGGTTAGAAAAGCTTCTTTAGAAGAATTGCAGCAGGCAGGCTTGGAGGATAGGGTGATAGATTGGAAAGATGAAAATCTAAAGCAGGCTATGGTGGAGCTTACCGGAATTACCGATCGAGAGATTTGGCTTAGTGATGTGTGGAATATTACGCAACTGAATTTAAAGGGAAAAGGAATTACAATAATTGAGGCATTGGGGGAACTGCAGAATTTAGAAATTTTATCGTTATCTGGAAATAACATTTCAGATATTACTGCATTGGAGAAATTACGAAATTTAGAAATATTATCTTTATCTGAAAATGAAATCTCGGATATTACGGCATTGGGAGAGCTGCGGTATTTATCTAGGTTATCGTTATCTGGAAATCATATTTCTGATATTATGGCATTGCGTACATTGGAGAATTTAACTACTCTTTCTTTAGATCAAAATGAAATCAGCAGTATTCAGCCGTTAGAAAATTTATTATATTTACATATACTTCGTTTGGATAATAACCAAATTGACGATAAGAAAGAAGCGGAATGGCTAATGGCGTTTAATGGAACTTGTCATTGGGCGGGGAATCCGATTAGTGAACAGGCGGAGGATCCAAATTTTGGAGTAATAATTCCATGGGAAGAAGCAGGATTAAAGGATTCGGTTGTAGATTGGCAGGATGAGAATCTAAAAGCAGCGATGGCGGAATTAACACAGATTCAGGATCGGGATATTTTATTAAGTGATGTATGGAATCTGACAGAATTGGATTTAAGAGAGAAAGGAATTGTGCAGATAACGGCGTTAGGGAATCTGATAAATTTAAAGTCATTGGAATTATCGAATAATCCGATTTCGGATATTACGCCACTGGATAAATTAGTAAATTTAAAAACATTATATTTATCGAATAATAATATTTCGGATATTACCGTGCTTTCAAAACTTTCACAGTTAGAACGGCTTTCTCTTTCGAACCTTCCGCTAACTGATTTTACAGGATTGGAGTCTTTAGCCGAATTAAAAGTTCTTTTTTTGGAGGGATTGGGAGAGAATCGGACGGATGCTTTAGAAAAGTTACAGAATTTGACGAAATTACAGAAACTTTATATAACGGAAAGTGGCATTTCGGATTTGCAGCCATTGTCCAATTTAAAAGAATTACGGCTGTTATCCCTGAATGATAATGAGATTCGCAGTTTGGAGGCATTGAATGGTTTAACAAAATTGCAGTCTTTAGAACTGTTGAGAAATCAGGTAGAGACTCTTTCTGGAGTGAACGACCTGGAAAGTTTGAAATTTTTAGTGTTGAATGAAAATAAATTAAGCAGTTTAGAAGGAATAGAAAGATTAAGAAATCTGGAAACTTTAAGCGTGGCAGAGAATCAGATTCAAGATCTTCGTCCGTTAGAAGATTTATCCCGATTAAAAGAATTGTATTTATCCAAAAATCAAATTTCCGATATTTCTGCTTTAGAGGGAAAGAGAAAAATGATAATGTTATATTTAGGAGCCAACCAAATCAGTGATATTGCTGTATTAGGTACGATGCCGGATTTAAAGTTTCTAGGTTTAAGCGGAAATCCGATTACGGATGTTTCCGTGTTAGATGAATTACAGAATCTGTCAGTTGTAGAACTGCCTTCCGAATAATAACATTTATATATTTGTCCTGATTTTTCTAGGTAATTAGCTTGCGTATTTTTTAGGTTTATGTTAAAATTTCATTGTAACAAGAATAAAAACATAGAATCTATTTCAAAATATTTAGTAGCAGAGGTAGAAAACGTGAAAGAGATATCAGAACAGTTTATCAGCAATTTAGCACCTAATTCGACTGCAGTAAATAATGCAAAGAAAATCTCGGCAAAAGGGGGCTTTGTCAAACTGTCCCGTTCGGCAGATGATACCTTTTATATGGGGCAATGTAAAGGAAGCGGAAAGTCTGACTATATCACATCAGCAGATTTTGTAGATGAAACGAATCCGGTTTTTCGGTGCAGCTGTCCAAGCAGACAATTTCCATGTAAACATAGTCTTGCACTTTTGTTTGAGATGGCTGCAAAGAAAGATTTTGAAGTATGTGAGATTCCGCAGGATATTCTCGATAAGCGGAAGAAGAAAGAGACAAGAGAAGCCAAGAAACAGGAAAAAGAAGAAGCCATAAAGGATGGTACGGCAGCGGAAAAAGATGCTGCATCTGCAAAAGCAGCGGCGAAAAAAAGCAAAGCCGCCAAGACCAAAAAGATAAAGAAACAATTAGAAGGATTAAAACTGACAGAAGATATGATCCGCAGTCTTTTGCAGGCAGGGCTTGGCACAATAGGCGGCAATTCCGTAAAAGCCTATACCGAACTTGCCAAGCAGCTAGGGGATTATTATTTATCTGGTCCTCAGAATTATATCCAGCAGTTAATAGCAGAAATCGAAGCCTTTAAAAAGGACGGAGACGAATCTCACTATAGAGAAGCGGGGAATATCTTAGTAAAGCTTCGGGCATTAGTAAAAAAATCAGAAGCCTATCTCAATGCAAAACTTGAATCGGACGATCCCAACGGAGATGACAATATTTTATATGAGGAATTAGGCGGCATCTGGAAGCTGGACGAGCTGAATACATTAGGATTAAAAAAGGAATCCGCAGCATTGATACAGCTCTCCTTTGAAGTAATTTATAATGAGGCAAGAAAAGAGTATGTTGATACAGGATGGTGGGCAGATATCGAGAGCGGAGAAGTCTTTGCTACTTATAATTATCGACCAGCTAACCGTCTAAAATATATGAAAGAAGAAGATACCATATTTGAAACGGCATGTATACCCGTACTTTCCTATTATCCGGGGGAATTAAACCGAAGAATTCGATGGGAAGAGAAAAGCCTTTCCTTTCATCAGATAGAGGAAAAAGAATTTGCCGGTTTATGGGAACATGCAGAGAAAAGCCTTCCAGATACCCTAAAGAAAGTAAAAAATCAGATAAAAAATACACTTTCTGATCCCTATGTGGTACTGCTATTTGCGTATCAAAAAATCGGCAGGATAGGAGAGACACTTGTAATGGAAGATGCTGCCGGAAATCGGATTACATTTGCCGATATGAAACTTTGGAATCATGAGGGAACCATAGACCGCTTCTGTCTGCTTTCAGAGAAAGAACTTTTTCAAAATCAAGTACTTTTAGGAGCTTTTTTCTATGATGAAGAAAAGCGGCGTATCTGTGTCCAGCCATATAGTATTGTAACTCAAGATCGCATTATCAGATTGTTATATTAACAGGAGGGCAGCATGAATATTGAACCACTTTATGAATTAAAAGAGAGACTGAATACCAGTATGGTTGCCGGAATCTCACTGATGTCGGAGGATTTTCGGTTCAAACGGGCGGTAGAGCAGATAGAGCCATTGGCAAAAGCGGCTCCGATTTTTGCAAAGATTTATCAGGGTGCTTTACATATTTTAGAAGTTCCTCTCGAGCAGCGGGCAAATGCCCTTTTAGATGAATTGGCACTTTTAGATGCTGTACTTGTCACACAGGCAGCGGCAGGAATCGATGGTGAGATAGAAGCCATTCCGATAGAAATAGAGAAAAAAGTGATAACAGATGCCCCTTATAGTAAAGCAGCACCAGCCGTAGAAGCACTTTCTACTACAGGGGGCGGTCACTATTCTTTTCTGATTAATCTGCATCAGGAAAGTCCCGAGAGTTTTCAGGATTTTCGGCTGCGGACAGCATTAGTAAACGGACTAGGAGCAAGTTATACCGATTTGGCAGCTGAAGTGGAGGAGTGGCTGAGTGAGGAAGATGAATCTATCTTGCCTTATGTCAAGCAGGGATTTCGGGGAGACGGAAAAAAGGAGATGGTAAGACGGATCCATGTAGTTGAAAATATAGCAGGGGCAAAAGAAAACGACTGGTATCTTGCCATGCTTGATACGGCAAAGAAAGAGGTTCGTGAAGCATTAATCTATGCACTGCGGCATGAGAAAAAGAATGAAGAGCTTTTGATGAATTTGATTAAAACCGAAAAAGGCAATGCCAAAAAAGCAGCTATCTGGGCACTGACACGAATGGACAGTGAAAAGGTATATGACTATTTTAGAAAGCAGTTAGGCTCCGATAAAAATGCGAATACTTCTGTGGCACAAAAGCAGGCACAAACCATTTGGACAGACAAATATTTTTATTTGTCGCAGAGTGAGCAGATTTCGAATTTGGTTGCAGAAGAGATTCATAAGAAATTAGATTCTTTAGAAGAAAGACTAAAAAGCGGAAGTTCTAGACTAGAGGCAATGGAACGTCTGCAGATTAGTGATATGCTGCATACGATGATTGGGAAGACATCCGATACAATGATTGCAGTTTATAAAAGACTTGCCAGAACAGATTTATTGT
>CAJUEI010000208.1 GCA_910585255.1 uncultured Lachnospiraceae bacterium | reverse complement strand
TGCAGGCGTTTTATGTCTGTATGGTGTGCTGAGTTTTTTACTTTATAGGAAATTCTGAATTTTTAAGTTATAAAAAATATATGTTTTTTGAATATGTGTTAAATAGACATATACTTTAGGGATACCAAGCAGACTGCCAAGAGTTTAGAAGATATAAAAACCCTCTTCTCTAAAATCATCATCAACTGGTTTGCCTTTATTTAGAAAATTATCCATATCGAGAAGATTATATAAATTAAAAATATAGATTAAAATAATCATAGATACTGTACTGCTTGGAATACATATGTTAAAATATATAAAAGTATGATTGATATTGGGGAAAACAGGAAAGGAGCAAAAAAGGGTGAGAAGTAAAGGTTGTAAAAAAGCAGTTTTTATGGTTTTAACATCAGTGGTTATGCTGACAGGGACGATTGCCGATGCTGTTTTAGCAAAGGAAGCAGGATGGAGGGAAAATGCTGTTGGCTGGTGGTATCAAAATCCAGACGGAAGCTATCAAAAAAACGGATGGTTTCAGGATATAGATAAAAATTGGTATTATTTCGATTCAGACGGATATATGCAGACTGGATGGATTTGGGATCGGGGAGACTGGTATTTTACGGACGAAAGCGGAAAGATGCAGACAGGCGTGCTTCAGATAAATGGGCAGGTCTATTATTTTAATCCTGTTTTTGGGGATGATTTGGGAAAAATGCAGACGGGGAAAGTAGTTATTAAAAATCAGAACTATTATTTTAATGCGAATGGAAATGCAGTAGGAGATGTACCTAGTGCAGAGCGAAGTTATCAGCTTCCGGCACAGACGGCTTATAAAAAAGAAAATCCCTCAGTAGAAAGCAGCAGAGTAAATGAGACAAATAGAGATCAGATGATTCCATTTAAAAGTCAGGCTTTAGAAGAAATGCTTCGGACTTTTTTAGGAGTAGGAAAAGAACACCCTATTGTTTGGAATGATGTAAAGGGATATACAACCGCTTCTTTTGAAATTTTAACGGACAGCAGAGGAAAATTAATCTTTGAAGTGGAATTGAAAATAGCGGAGAATTCTGTGGGAACGATTCAGATAGGGCTGGAGGAGTTAGAGAATGTGGTAGAAGACCTTTCTTATTTTCCAGATTTAAAGGCAGTGGAGTTAAAAGGGATCTATATGCGGTCTTTTCTTAGTTCGAATCGGAATGATGAGCAGAATATTACAGATATGGAGATGCTGATAGAGGCTTTGGCAAAGCATATTTCAATGGATGAGATGTTGATGAAGATAGATTTGGAACTGTCGGTAAACACCGATTAAAAAGTTCGGCAAATTCGATTGCTTTATAAGAATCTGATTTTTAATATTGACAAAAAAATTCAACATGTTATAATCGCAGATAGAAAGATATTGGATATCTAAAATAGAGATAACACGATGATAAGAAGAGTAGAATAGGAAATATTTTCAGAGAGAGGCTGTTTGCTGAAAATGCCTTAATAGGAACTATTCGAATACTAACTTGGAGTGACCCTAATCCGGTTCGGTGATTCCGTTATAATCAGGAAAAGAGGCAGAGATAGCTGATAAGATAGAAGCTGCTGCAACTTGGGTGGAACCGCGAAATTTTCGTCCCTTGTATCATAAGATAGAGAAATATGATGCAGGGGATTCTTTATTTTTGTAAAAATTTGTAACAAACAGCGGAATGGTTTTAAATTGATCCGTTAGGGAAGATATGGTAATATAGAAATGCCGAAACAGGAAAAAGAAAGGAAGATGGAAATGAAAGTAGTATTAAAAGATGGATCGGTAAAAGAATATGCGGAGGCAAAGAGTATCTATGAGATTGCCTTAGATATCAGCGAAGGATTGGCAAGAGTGGCATGTGCCGGGGAAGTAGACGGAGAAGTAGCAGATTTAAGAACAGTGATAGAAAAAGATTGTACACTAAATATTTTAACGGCAGCAGATGCCAAAGGACTGGCTGCTTATCGTCATACCGCATCTCATATATTGGCAGAGGCAGTAAAGCGGGTATTTCCAGAGGCAAAATTGGCAATTGGACCTTCGATTGATACAGGATTCTATTACGATTTTGATCATGCACCGTTTTCTAGAGAAGATCTAGATCGACTAGAAGCAGAGATGAAGAAAATTATAAAAGAAGGAAAGAAACTTGAGAAATTTACGCTTCCAAGAGAAGAAGCAATTCACTATATGGAAGAAAAGGGCGAACCTTATAAAGTAGAACTAATCCGGGATTTACCGGAAGATGCCGTTATCTCATTTTATCAGCAGGGAGATTTTGTGGATCTCTGTGCAGGTCCTCATCTGATGAACACCAAGCAAATCAAAGCATTTAAACTAATCTCGTCTTCTGGTGCTTATTGGAGAGGCAGTGAAAAGAATAAAATGTTGGCAAGAATTTATGGAACAGCCTTTTTGAAAAAAGAAGAATTAGCGGCACATCTGGAATATTTAGAAAATATCAAAAAGCGGGATCACAATAAATTAGGACGGGAAATGGAACTCTTTACAACGGTAGATGTGATTGGACAGGGACTCCCGCTGCTTATGCCAAAGGGAGCAAAAATCATACAGAAGCTGCAAAGATGGATTGAAGATGAAGAGGACTATAATCGTGGCTATATGAGAACAAAAACCCCATTTTTAGCAAAGAGTGATCTCTATAAAATTTCCGGTCACTGGGATCACTATAAAGAGGGGATGTTTGTATTAGGAGAAGAGGAAAAGGGAAAAGAAGTATTAGCACTTCGTCCGATGACTTGTCCGTTCCAGTACTATATCTACAAAGCAAGCCAAAAGTCTTATCGGGATTTACCTTGCCGCTATAGCGAGACTTCTACCCTGTTCCGCAATGAGGATTCCGGCGAGATGCATGGACTGACCAGAGTCCGTCAGTTTACCATTTCCGAGGGACATCTGATTATCCGTCCGGATCAGGTAGAAGAAGAATTAAAGGGCTGTTTAGAATTAGCCCTCTATTGTCTAAAGACATTAGGAATTGATCAGGAAGTAACCTATCGGCTTTCGAAGTGGGACCCGGAAAATAAAGAAAAGTATTTAGGAGACGAGGAATATTGGGAGAAAACACAGGATATTTTACGGAATATTTTATTGGAGAATCATCTGCCGTTTTATGAGGCAGATGGAGAAGCTGCTTTTTATGGACCAAAAGTAGATTTTCAGATGAAAAATGTATATGGAAAAGAAGATACGGCAATTACCATTCAGTTAGACTGTGCGATTGCAGAGCAATTTGATATGTATTATATCGATCCAAACGGAGAAAAACAGAGACCATATATTATTCACAGAACATCAATGGGATGTTATGAGAGAATGTTGGCTTCTTTAATTGAAAAATACGAGGGAAATTTTCCAACCTGGCTCTGCCCGGAACAGGTGCGTGTTCTTCCGATTTCCGAAAAATATCATAACTATGCGGAACAGGTATTAGAGGAATTAAAGAAAAACGGAATTGATGCAACATTAGATAAAAGAAGTGAAAAAATCGGATTTAAAATCCGGGAAGCAAGATTGGATCGGCTGCCTTATATGTTGATTGTCGGACAGAAAGAAGAAGAGGAAGGAGTGGTTTCTGTCAGAAGTCGTTTCTGCGGAGACGAAGGACAAAAGCCGCTTGCCGAATTTATAGAGGCAGTATGGAAAGAGATTCGTACAAAAGAAATTCGAAAAATAACCGTTCAAGATGAAAAATAAGTAGGAGGGTTCTATGCAGCTTAATATAAACGGGGTAAATCGTATTCCGAAAGGTACCGTTATCTATGCACAGGATAAAGAAGCAGATAGTTTTTCCATTATATTAAAAGGTGCGGTGTTGGTTTATAACAGCGGAATTAAGCTGTTATTGCGGGAAGGAGATTTAATTGGAGCCGGGGATCTATGTATGGGGTATTATCATATGAATGCATATGCAATAGAGGATACCGCATTATTTACCATAGGAACAAAAAATGTAGAAGAATTAGAAGCCATGCTGGAAGAAAAACCGAAACAGCGGGGGACAGTAGTATTTGGGATGCTTCGTTACTTAGATGAAGTGTATAAGATAGAGCAGGCATTACGGAAAGAAGCCGCTTTACTGTATGGAATTGCAAAACAGGCAGATCAGGAATTAGAAAATTTAAAAAACCAGATTGGAGAGAAAAAGGGGACACAGCCCGAGTTAGAATTCTTAGAAGAATTTCCTGCTGCCGATCCGGCAGATGAAGCAGAAAAACTTTATTATATTGAAACGATTTCTATTCCGCTTTATATACAGGAAGAGTTTTATTCGTATAGTGCTTATGTCTGCAATTATCATGTAAAAGAACTAACCATGCTGGCAAAAGATACAACAGAACTTTGTATGGACTTATCAGAGTATTGTATGAAAATTACAGAGATGCTGTTTTCTGAAAAAAATGAGAACTGTCTCTATAAACAGGTAGTGAGACTAGGAATCAGCTCAGTAAAGGCAAACATTCCCATTCAGCGGTTTGTATCTTTATTAGATCGGATTTCTGAAAAGATAATAGAGACAGAGCAGGCAATTCAGGCAAAGACAGGAACAAAATTTGCAAAAAAAGAAAGTGCCATGCTTCAGGTAAAAGAATTATTATTGGAGGCAGAGCATAATCAAGAGGGAACATTAAGTGTAGAATCTGCTGTAAAATATGCGACAGTAGATATGGATAAGATAACAGAAGAATTGTCGGGTTCCTTTGATAAGCTGCTTGAGTATGCAGATTATGATAGTGAAAAGGCAGAAGATTTTAAAGGAATGATGGAAGCCTTTTTAATGCTGAAAGATAAGGGGGATATTTCAGATGGAGCTCGGAAGATAAGAAGAAATATTGCAGAACATTTTTATACTGTATATGAATTAGTTTTTCAAAAGGCATATCGGGACTCCTCTGCTCCTAAGATTGTAGAGCTATTTTTAAACTTTGGCTATATGGATGAACGGCTGTTAGAAAAAGAGCAGTTGTTGGAACTATATCATTTGGATCTTTCCTTTGGAGAAAGCAAGCCTTGTGCAGTTTATACCATAAAAGAGTGGCTTTGCCGTATCTATGAGGGGAAAGAAGAACCTTCAAAAAGTGAATTTGATTTGGAGTATGGCGAAGCACTGCGTGACCGAAAAAAATCCGGTGAAATTACAGAGGCACAGTTAAAAGAATTAGAAACCGATCAAGAGGCAAAGCTGTCCTATGAGATTCGAAATATGTTCCGCTATAATAATCGGTTAGTAAGCGGACAGATCAGCAGTTTTGTTCCGATTCTTTATAAAGATCAATTTATGGGACATCTAGAAATGGCAGTAGTAACAGCACAGAAGATTAATCAATGGATAAAGGATATTGTACAGATTGATTATTCTGCTTTTTATCGGGAAATTTTATATGAGAATCGGGAAAAGAAGATTGAACGGGAAAGCATAATGGTAGAAGTTTTTCCGAATATGATCCTTTTGCCGACTTATGGTTCGAATATTGTAATGTGGCAGGAGATTGCAGGAAAGAAGAGGACTGCAAGCGGGCGGATTCTGCTGCCGGTTTTTGCTGAAAGTGATCTGAGTGAGGATATGATCAAAGCAGTGGCACGGTTCCGTTGGGAACTTTGCCGGACAGTACAGGGGATGGCATGGAATGATATTACAGAAAAATCCTTGACGTCCGAATATTGCGATTATATTCAATTCTATAAGAAAAACAGAAATTTGTCGGAAGAGCGGAAAGAAAAATTAAAAGTGCAGATTCAAAAGGGAAAGGGCAATACCAGAGAAGTCTTTGCTATGGATTATTTAGCATGGGTAAAAGGAGAATCGCAGGGGTCAGTGCGGCTGAATAAGGTGGCAAGAGAAATGCTTGCTACTTGGTGCCCATTTGCAGCAGAAGTGCGGCAGAAAGTTGTGCAGCAGCCAATTTTTGAAGAGGCATTTTTTAGATATAATCGGGATAAGCAAAAGAAAATAAAAGAGTTAGAAGCACGGTATCGGATGATTGAGAATAGCAATGGAGAGATTGTGGATGAATTGAAGACAACTCTGCGGTATTTTAAAGAACTATAAGAGAAGGTATTTGATTGGTTTTTGTTTGGGGCGAGGGAGGGGTGTTGGAATGAGGGGGACGCCGGAGAGGGAAAACGATTCCTTCCCGCTGTTCCGCTCTCCAGAAAGTAAGAACGTCTAATGCTTCTGGAGAAAGGTACAACCAACCGGACGGACCGGGGTGCAATTCGCCCGTGCAGCGGGCTAAACACACCCCT
>CAJUEI010000207.1 GCA_910585255.1 uncultured Lachnospiraceae bacterium | reverse complement strand
GGTGTGTTTAGCCCGCTGTACGGGCGAATTGCACCCCGGTCCGTCCGGTTGGATAGATGTAAATCCAGAAGTCTTAGAACTTCTGCTTTCTGGAGAGCGGAACAGCGTGCTCTTGATAGACTCTGGCGTTCTCTTTGGAACGTTTTTTATTTTTTCTTTTAATTTAGCAGGATTTGGGGATTTTTCTGTTAATTTAGAAGTTGTGGTTTTATTAAAAATATGGTAAATTAGAATATAGAAAACAAACAAAATGATTTTGTTGAGAAAGGATAAGTGTACATAGACAAAAATTGTACATAAGGTAGGAATATGGCAATTATAAAACCATTTTTTTGTATACGTCCAAATTCAGAACTGGCAAGCCGGGTAGCTGCTCTGCCATATGATGTTTATAATCGAAAGGAAGCCTGTGAGGAGGTTAAGAAAGAACCACTTTCTTTTCTAGCGATTGATCGGGCTGAGACACAGTTTGATGACAGTGTGGATATCTATGAAGAGAGAGTGTACCAAAAAGCAAAAGAACTGTTAGAGGAGCGAATAGCAGACGGAACTTTTCTAGAAGAGAAGCAGGAGTGCTATTTTCTCTATCAGCTTACTATGAATGATAGGAGCCAGACTGGGATTGTGGCTTGTGCTTCTATTGATGACTATCAGAATCAGGTGATTAAAAAGCATGAGAATACCAGAGCAGATAAGGAAGCGGATCGGATTCGCCATGTGGATACCTGTAATGCACAGACCGGACCGATCTTTTTAGCTTATCGCTCCCAACCGGTATTAAATGCGGTGATGGATCAGGTGAAAAAGGAAACTCCCTTGTATCAGTTTGTTTCTGATGACGGGATTGGACATATGGTATGGAAGGTAGAGGAAGCAGAGAAAATTGCGTTGATTCGGGATACATTTGCTGCTATTGATGCGATCTATATTGCAGACGGACATCATCGGGCAGCTTCGGCGGTAAAGGTTGGGTTACAGCGAAGAGAGAAACACCCGGATTATACGGGACAGGAGGAATTTAACTATTTTCTTTCTGTGCTGTTTCCAGATGATCAGCTTTTGATTATGGACTACAATCGGGTAGTAAAGGATTTGAATGGGTATTCGACAACAGAGTTTTTGGAGAAAGTGGCGGAGTCATATGTTGTAGAAGCAGTGGGAGAAAAGCCTTATGCACCGGGAAAGGTACATGAGATGGGAATGTATTTGGACGGCATTTGGTATCGGCTGGAGGCAAAACCGGAGATCTGTGTCAATCATCCGGTGGAGGGATTGGATGTTTCGATTCTGCAGAATACATTGTTGGCTCCTCTATTGGGAATCGGAGATCCTAAGACCGATAAAAGGATCGATTTTGTAGGAGGAATTCGCGGATTAGAGGAGTTAGAGAGACGAGTAAAGACGGATATGAGAGTTGCTTTTTCTATGTATCCTACTTCGATTGGACAGTTGTTTGATGTGGCGGACGCACAGCTTTTAATGCCTCCAAAGTCTACTTGGTTTGAGCCGAAGTTAAGGAGCGGATTGTTTATTCATCGGCTGGATGGATAGCGTGTTTGAGAAGATTGGGAAAGGAGGAACTTATGGAAAAATTCGATATCTTGTTTCAGGTTTGTTTAATATTGGGATTTGCTCTGCCGTGTTTAAATCTGATTGCCGGCTTTTTTGACGGACTGGATGGGGTAGCGGATTTGAATTTTGACGGAGACGGGGGACTTGCCAATACATTTTTTCCTTTTAATTTTATGTGTTTTATGCTGGCTGTCGGGATATTCGGCATATTTGGAAAAGTACTTTTGGGGAGGATTGCACTGGCGGTTGTGCTTCTGATTGCAGTGGGAAGCGGGCTGCTTGGATATGCTGTTATGTATCGGTTTGTATTTTTGCCTTTGAGCCGTAACCGGGATGAGGTGGAAAGTCATGATTTTCAGGATTTAATCGGAAAAGACGGAGTTTTGATTCTGCAGATTACAAAGGAGCACTGCGGAACGATTCGTACAACGGATAGTACAGGGGCGGCGATTACTTATATGGCAGCAGCAACGGAGGAAGAATTGGAAAGGCATCAGAACTGTATGCCGCTTGGGATGCAGGTGAGAATTATAGATGTGTTGGAAGAAAAGCGATGCTGTTATGTGGAAGAACTAGGAGGAGAAGAAGGATGATAGGTATAGTTAGTACGTTGGGAGCTGCGGGTATGGTGGCACTTGTAGTAATTGCACTTGTGGTTTTGATTGTTGTCTGTATTTTATCGACTTGGAAGAAGGTTCCAAGTGATAAGGCAGCGGTAATTGTCGGAGTTGGAAAAGCGAAAGTAGTGACTGGAGGCGGTACGGTTTTAATTCCGATTTTAGAGCGGATGGATACGATTACATTAGAAAATATTATGATTCCGGTAGAAATTAAGCAGACGAAGACGTCTCTTGGTGTGCCGATTAATGCAGAAGGTGTGGTAGTATTAAAGGTAAAGAATGATGCCAGCAGTATTATGACGGCAGTACAGCAGTTTCACTGTGGAAAAGAACAGACAACTGTAGAAAATATTCGCACGCAGGCTTCCGAGATCTGTAAAGGAAAACTTCGTGAGATTGTCTCTGGAATGTCGGTGGAAGAAATCTATAATGGGCGTGAAAAATTTGCCAATACCGTACAGGAAGTAGCTGGTACACAGTTAGCGGAGATGGGGTTGGAATTGACTTCTTTTACAATTAACGATATTTCGGATAATGAGGGTTATATTGAAGCACTTGGAAAAGAACAGATTGCAAAGGTAAAGGCACAGGCAGCGATTGCTGAGGCACAGGCAGCAAAGGAGCGGGATATACAGACAGCAGAAGCGGCAAAAGAACGGGAGATTAAAACTGCAGAGGCAAGAAAGATTGGAGAAACGGCGAAGTTAGAGGCGGATACACAGATTGCCGAAGCAAGTAAAAATAAGCAGTTAAAGTTGTTTGAGTATGAGAAGGAGCAGGAGACGAAAAAGGCGGAGGCAGATGCTGCCTATAAGATTCAGGAAAATATTGTGGCGAAGAAGGTTACGGATACGCAGATGGATGCTGAGGTATTAAAGCAGCAGAGGGCAAAGGAAGTAACAGAGGCACAGGTTCAGATTCAGATTGTGGCAGAGCAGAAAAATATTGAGCTTGCGAAGAAGAAGGCAGAACGAAAAGAGGCGGAGCTGCAGGAGTTGGTGATTAAGCCGGCTGAAGCGGATTTGGCAAAGCAGAAGTTAGAAGCAGAGGCTAGAAAGTTTGAAGAGATTAAGAAGGCAGAGGCAGATGCGGAGAGAAAGAAGTTAGATGCCAGTGCAGAAGCGGAGAAGTTACGATTAGAAGGAGAGGCAAGGGCAGCGATTATCGAAGCACAAGGAAAGGCAGAGGCAGATTCGATTCGGGCAAAAGGTATGGCGGAGGCAGAGGCTTTGGAGAAGAAGGCAGAAGCACTTGCTAAGATGAATGAAGCCGGTAAGCTGCAGATGGTAATTGAGAAATTGCCGGAGGTGGCAAGGGCGGTGTCGGAACCGTTGGCAAAAATTGGCGATATTACAATTATCGGCGGCGGAAGCGGAGAGAGCGGAGCAAGTGCTGTGGATGTGGCACGGATGACAACGGGATCGATGAAAGCAGTTATGGACTGTATGAGGGATGTAGTTGGATTTGATCTTTCTGAAGTAATGCGGGCACAGACATTTGAAGGAAAGACTACCCGAAATATTCATGTGGATGTAACTGGAGTGGAAGAGGTGCCAGATACGGTAAAAGATGCAGTGATAGCGGCAGCCGAGGAAGATCGATTTTTAAATAGAGAGGCGGAATAAAATGGAATATCGAGAGATGAAAAATATTGGGGTATCTCCTTCTATGTTAGGATTTGGATGTATGAGATTTCCTTTAAAGGCGGATGGAACGATTGAAGAGACAGAAGCGGAGCAGATGATAGATAAAGCGATTGCAGAAGGTGTTACTTATTTTGATACAGCATATCCTTATCACAATGGAGAGAGTGAAACGTTTGTTGGAAGAGTGTTAAAGAAATATCCTCGTTCTTCTTTTTATCTTGCTACAAAGATGCCGATTTGGAAGGTTCATTCTAAGGAGGAGGCAAAAGAGGTATTAGAAGAGCAGATGGCAAAGCTTCAGGTAGACTATGTGGATTTTTATCTGCTCCATGCTTTAAATCAAGAGAGATGGAAAAAAGTAGAAGAAACGGGAATTCTTTCGCTGTGTGAAGAATGGAAAGCACAGGGGAAAATCCGCTATTTGGGTTTTTCTTTTCATGATGAATATGCTGTTTTTGAAAAGATTGTGTCAAGTCGGAAGTGGGATTTTTGTCAGATTCAGTATAACTATATGGATCGGGAAGAACAGGCAGGAGATAAGGGGTATGCTCTTGCTGAAAAATTGGGAATTCCTATGGTAGTAATGGAGCCGGTGAAAGGCGGACTTTTGGGGGATTTGCCAGAGGATCTGGCTGCAGTTCTGCGAAAAGAGAATCCAAAGGCTTCTATGGCTTCCTGGGCACTTAGATGGGTAGGGTCTCATTCTAATGTGAAGGTGATTCTAAGCGGGATGTCGGCTTATCAGCAGCTATTGGACAATTTGGAGACATTTTCTAAATTTCAGCCGCTTTCTAAGGAAGAAGAAAAGGCAGTGGAGCAGGTAGCAGATGGGATAAAAAAGAGAGTAAAGAATGGCTGTACAGGGTGTGAATATTGTATGCCTTGTCCGTTTGGAGTGGATATTCCAAGGAATTTTTCTATCTGGAATGAATACGCAATGTATGGAAATAAAGAGAGAGCAAAGCAGCGTTATCGGATGACGGAGGAAAAGGCAAAAGCAAATCAATGCCAGAAGTGTGGGAAATGTGAAACGGTTTGTCCGCAGGCGTTGTCTATTCGAAAGGATTTGGAACAGGCGGCAAAAGAGTTGGGAGATTTGGAACAGGATGAATAAAAAAGAGCAGGACTGGCGGATCAATCTGTCAGTTCTGCTCTTTTTAACCTATCAAGGAAGTCCCACGCTTCTAAGCCATGAAGGTGAAAGCGGTGAGTTGGAGGACTTTCTTGTGTCAGGTGGGGTGCAAGCCCCATCTGACAAGCTGCGATAGCAGCATAGGATGATGAGGAAGTAGCGGAGCGGATTCCGAATTTCCTTTGACCGAAAAGGTTTAGAAATAGAATGTTTATTGTTTATTTGCAAGTTGAAGAATTTTCTGTAAATCGGAGATTAGTTCTCTTGAATAAGCCTCTGCTTCTTGATAGATCTGTTCCGCTTTTCTATAATCATTGTTATTTAATGCATAGATTACTTCAGAACCGTATTTGTGGAAGCGTTTATGTTTGGTGCCTAATTCATTCCAAATAGGTAAGACAGCAGGTATGCTAGGTGTCAGAGCATAATAAAAATGACCGAAACCACATTTGCTAGAGTCTAATTGTAGAGGAAGAATGGTCTGTTCTACTATCATTCTTTTTAAATGATTCAGCCAAGTTTGGTGTGCACTAATCGCATTGCTGACATATTGGGCAAATTCGGAGTTTTCTAAATGGAAAAATGCATCTGTTGTCATACTTCCCATTTGTTTAATGGTTTCGTCTAATGTTTTTTCAATTTCGACAACTGGTTTCGTTGCATTTTTTAATTCTTGTCCGACCTGATGCATAATATTGGTGCTGTTTCTAAGCTGATTTTCCATTTCATTCATAGAGCTGCTGATTTCCTGGCTGACTGCTGCAATGGAGCGGATAGATTCGTTGACTTTGGAAACATGCCCTTGATTTTCGTCATTGATTGTCCAGACATTTCCTATTTTTATTGTCATGGTTTCTAATGCCTGAATAGTATGCTGGGCACTGTCCATACTTTTTTGGGAAGCACTTTTAATACCATCTACAAAGTCGCTCATGCTTTTGGTTAGTTCTTGTGTTTCTTCTGCCAATTCACGGATTTCTCCTGCTACTACAGCAAAACCTCTGCCTGCTTCGCCTGCTCGGGAGGCTTCAATAGAAGCATTTAAAGATAAGAGATTGGTCTGCAGAGAGATGGAATTGATGACAGAGATAACCTCTGTCATACGGTTGATTACTTTTAGCAATTCATTCATATCGTTCTGCATTTCGGTAGAGATTTCAATTGTCTGGTTGGAAAGTTCTTTAATGGTAGTCAGTTCCTTTTGTTCTGCTTCAATTTTTTGATAGACTTCCTCTGTTTCGGAAGATACCTGAACAATGGTACTGGTTAATTCTTCGTGCTGATTATTTGTTCTTCCATCTATGACGAGCTGGCGGCGGCTTGTCCTCTGAAGGAGGAGATCAGCAAGGCGG
>CAJUEI010000206.1 GCA_910585255.1 uncultured Lachnospiraceae bacterium | reverse complement strand
TTGTTACTTTTGTCCGATAATGAATATAAGAAAAACGCTTGTAAGAAAATACCGCAAAAGGAAGGATAGGGCAGAGCAGGATATATGGAGAGGGAAATTGAGCAATTTTCTACATATCTATTACAGGAAAGACATGCTTCTTCTAATACGGAAGCCTCTTATCGCAGGGATTTAAAGAAGTTAGAAAGTTATCTGAAGGAACAGGATATTGATAAAATAGAAGAAGTGACCGAAGTTTGGTTAAATTCTTATATACTTTACTTGGAAAGGGAACAGTGTGCCGCTTCTTCTATATCAAGAAATATTGCATCGATTAAGTCATTTTTTCAGTATTTGTGCCGAATTGAGGTACTTCGAAGAGATCCTTCTTGGGATCTGAAGGCACCGAAAGTAGAACGGAAGCTGCCTGAGATACTGACAATGGAGGAAGTAAACTGTCTGTTGGATCAGCCTTCTAGAGAACATTCGAAAGGGATTCGGGATCGGGCGATGCTCGAATTGTTATATGCGACTGGAATTCGGGTTTCGGAATTAATAGGACTGACGCTAGAAGATATCAATATGCAGTTAGGATTTTGTGTGCTGCGGCAGGGAGGAAGAGAGCGGATTGTATCTTTTCGGAAAAGAACCGCACAGGCTTTAGAGGAATATCAAAAAAAGGCTCGGGCGGAACTTTTAAAAGGAAAGGAATCACCATATTTTTTTGTAAATTGTTCGGGAAATGCGATGAGCAGACAGGGATTTTGGAAGCTGATCAAGCAGTATGGAAACCAGGCAGGAATGAAAAAAGAAATTACTCCTTATACCCTGCGGCACTCTTTTGCGGCACATTTGCTGGAAAATGGGGCTGATATTCATGCTGTACAGCAGTTAATGGGACATTCGGATATACAGACAACACAGATGTATCGAAATGTTTGGGGATAGAGTTTTGCTTGCCGTAAGGAGGGAATGTGTGTTATAATGTTTACATAATTGACAGACAGTACGAACGATATCATTTTATATCGGAAAATCGAAACAGGTGGTAGGGAACATGAGGACAAAGATCAGTAAACTGGCAAAAGGAATATTTGATAAAACAACTCCAGAACTCACAGTTTCCGTAGAGATAATTCAGATTCTGCTTCCAACCGGAGGAATGACATTGGGAAGTTTCTCCCTTGACAGTCAGAACGGAATTGATGCTCGTGGATTGCTTTATTCGGATAGTGCCTATCTGATCTTAAAGGAGAGCAGCTTTATCGGAAAACATGCGGTAATTCATTATGAAGTGCAGGTAGAAGGAGTAAAACCGGGAAAACAGTTAAAGGGAGCGATTCAAATTGTCTCGGATGCAGGGGAGTTGGCACTTCCGTATGAGATAACCGTGGAAGAGAAGTATTTAGACAGCTCGATGGGAAAGATAAAAAACCTGTTTCATTTTACGAATTTAGTAAAAAATCATTATGAAGAGGCACTGCATCTGTTTTTTTTAGCAGAGTTTTCCAGAGTGCTGTTATCGAATCTTCCTAGAGAACAGACGATATATGAAGCATTATGTCATGGGATTTCTCCAAATACAGCGATGGAGGAATTCCTTGTTTGTGTCAATAAAAAAAGTCGTATTATGCTGCTGCTAGAACAGGAAAGGCAGGAATATTTAGACTTTACAGAGACCATTGGAGATAGTTTTGTTATAAAAAAAGACACTTGGGGCTATATGGAGGTCGAGATCGAGGTAGATGGGGACTTTATCCGAATGGATCGCCGCCGGTTTACCACAGAAGAATTTGCCGGAAATAGTTTTGCCCTGTCTTATCAGATAGAAGAGAGCAGGGTACATGCCGGCTATAATTTTGGAAAGATTTATCTTGAGACGCCATATCAAAATTTGGAATATGAAATTTTGGTCTATCGTTATACAGAAAAGGAGAAGCATACTTTGGAGCAGAAAAAGGGGCTTTTTCGGCTTTCCCAATTATACTTTGCTTTTCGGCTGCATAAGATTACAACGGATATCTGGTGCCGGGATTCTTTGGAGACGATTACAAGAATGAAGCGGCTGCATTTAGAGGACAGCTTTATTCAGCTTTTGGAGGTTCAGGTATGGATCACGATGCGAAAGACCAAAGAGGCAGCGGGAAGATTGGCTGTACTTGCAGAGTGGATTGTTCCGAATCGGGAAGAAGAACCTTTTTTATACAGCTATTATTTATATGTCTATACTCTTTTAACAAGAGATGCTCTATTTGCCAGAGATGCTGCTGCACAGGTAAAAGAGTTGTATGAGAAACATCCGAAAGATGACAGGATGCTCTGGGTAATTTTATATTTAGATGAAGAATGTGCCGTAAATAAAAGCCTTCGCTTGGCTCGAATTAAGGAACAATTTTTAATCGGCAGCAATAGTTCATTTTTATATTATGAAGCGTGTATGGTAATGAATGAAATGCCGATACTTATCCGAGTATTGGATCTGTTTGAACTGCGTACAGCTTGGTGGGGAATTGTACATGGGATATTAAATGAAAGGGCTGCAGCACAGATTGCAGAACAGGCATTGACAGAACAGCGGTACTATCCGCTGTTAATTCGGATTTTAAAAGAGATTTATCAAACGTATCAAAATCGAACGGCATTAGAAGCTTTGCTGTCGCAGTTAATTCGAAACTTTCGTATGGAACAGGAAAACTTTGCCTGGTTTCAGGAGGGAGTACAGCGGCAGATTACAATGACGGGACTCTATGAAGCGTATATGAATACACTTCCTTATTATTTTTACGGGGAACTTCCTAAATCGATACAGCTTTATTTTATCTATGATCAGACATTGGATGAGGAACGGAAGGAACTGCTCTACAGCAATATTATGATGTATGGATCGGAGAATCCGGCTATGCTGAGGAATTATCTGCCTGCGATAGAACAGTTTGCAGAAGATCAGCTAAGAAAAGGGCATATCAGTAAGAGGCTTGCACGAATCTATCTGGGAGTGCTTTCTTCAGCAATGATTGATGAGACGGTGGCGGAAAAGCTGCCGGCAATACTTCTTACAAAGCGGTTGTGCTGCCAAAATCCCAAAGTATCCCATGTCATTATTCGGCATAAGGAGTTAGACTGTGAGTGGAAACTGCCGCTAGAGCAGGGGGAGGTCTATTTTCCTGTCTTTACTTCAGACTGTGCAGTGGTATTTGAAGATAGACAGGGAAGACGGTTTTGGGAGCATACCGAGTATCAGATTGAAGATTTGATAAAAGACAGAAAATTGATTCGGGAGTGTCAGCGGCTTTCGGAAGGGGATATCTGGGTATGGCTTTATCTGTGTGAACATGAGATGGTCTATTTGCCAGAGGAAAATGATAGAATGAAGCTGTTTAAACAGACGGCAGCTTTTTCTCTTTTAAAGAAATCCTATCGAAGTATGATAGTACAGCATATTTTGGACTATTATTTAGAACACTGCGAGGGAGAACAGTTAGAATCCTATTTGGATTCGATCTATAAGGAACAGTTAGAAGCAGGGGAGAGTATACAGGTGATAGAGCTGTTAATTGTTCGAACCATGTATGAAGATGCATGGGAAATGTTAGATAGCTGTAAAGTGGAGGGAATTTCGCCGAATCGGCTGCTGCGGCTTTGTATTTATCAGATTGGGCAGCTGCAGATGGTAGAAGATGAGATGCTGTTAAAGGCGTGTGCAAGTGTCTATCGAAAGGGAAAATACGAAGAAACCATTTTGGAATATCTGGTACAGTATTATAATAATACAACCAAGGAGATGTGTCGTCTTTGGAAATCTGCAGTAGATTTTGAAATTGCAACGGCGGAATTAGAGGAACGGATTTTGGTGCAGATTTTATTTACCGGGGCATTTGTTCCCGATATGGAAGAGATTTTTTCTTCTTATTATAGGGACGGCAGAAGCCAGATGGTAAAGGAGGCCTATCTTGCCTATCAGTCTTACCAGTATTTTGTACAGGATATGATAATCGATGAAAAGATTTTTCAATATTTGGCAAGAGAATACCAATTTCAAAAAACACTGCTGCCGATTAATCAGATGGCACTGCTTTCCTGGCTGGCAAAAAAAGAGAGAAATACCGAAGCAGAGAAAAAGATTGCAGAACAATTATTAGAAGTTCTTTCTTTAAACGGAAAATATTTTTCATTTTATCAAAGGCTTGCTGATCGGATTCTGCTGCCGTTTGCTCTGCGGGATAAGACGATATTGGAATATCGGACAGAACCTGGCAGCAAGGTTTTTCTGCACTATAGTTTGGATACAGAAGAAAAAGAACAGTTGGAATATCGGATTGAAAAGATGGAGCATATCTATGAAGGAATCTATGGAAAACAGATGATTTTATTCTATGGAGAGAAGCTGCAGTATTATATTTCAGAAGAAAATGAAAGCGGAACAGGGCTGACAGAAAGTGATGCAGTTTCGATTAGCCATTGGAACAGTATCGGCAGAGACAGTCGTTATGATATGCTGAATGATATGTGTGTTTCGGTTGAGATGCAGGATGAGCAGACATTAGCGGAGCTGATGGAACAGTATCTAAAAAAGCAGAAGTTGGTGGAGAAAAACAGTACACTAATGTGAGGTGGAAAAATTGGAAAAGAAACTGGTAGCAGGTTATGATATCCAAAAAGATAAAATACAGCTGAGTTTTTATATTGAGGATCGAGAGGATGCAGAGTCGGTGGGTCCGCTTTCAGATCGATCTGGCTATGAGATTCCCTGTCTGATTGCACAGACCGAAGAGGGATGGGTAATTGGAAAAGAGGCATGGGAGGCACATCTTCAGCATAAGGGGATATTGGTAGACCAGCTAATTCTACGGGTACTCCATCAGGAAATGGAAGTGTTAAACGGATATTCGGCAGAAGAACTTTTGGAAATTTTTCTAAGAGAGACGCTGCTTTTTATTCCAGGAGTAGAGATGATTGGAAGAGAAATCGATGCAGTAGCGGTTTCTCTTTGGGAACAGAGCGGATTTTTATTGGATGTGATCTTTCGCTGTCTGATGCGGTTAGGAATCAAGGAGAACAATCTTTTTGCGATGAGTGAGCAGGAAAGTGCAGTATGTTATGCATTGAGCAGACCGAAAGAATTGTGGAAGCTGGATGTGCTGTTTTTTGATTTTACCGAAGAGCACTTTTTATGCAGAAGACTTCATCGGGATCAAAAGGCAGGAGAACTGCTGTTAGAATTGATAGAAACCGATTATTCGGATTATTTTAAAATTGCGTTGTTAGAGACAGAAGAAGGCAGGCAAAGGGCGGATCAAAATTTCTTGGAATTGCTGATGCAGCAGATTATAAGACCACCGGTTAGCTGTGTCTATCTAATAGGAGAGGGATTTTGTCAAAAAGAAAACTGGGCAGTTTCTGCATTAAAATATCTATGCAGCAGGAAACGGGTCTTTTTGGGAATGAATTTATACACAAAGGGAGCCAGTTTAAGTGCATATGATCATATCTCGAAAGGCTTGATGGATACGGTAACAATGCGGATGAAGGGCTGTATTCCTGTCAGTATAGGAGTTCGTGTCTATCGAAAGGGAGGAAGGCATCTGCTCAATCTGGTAAAGGAAGGAAAAAACTGGTATCATGCAAAAGCACAGATGGAAGGAATTTTAGACGGTGCGGCAGAACTTTTTTTTGTAATCACACGACAGGGAGTTTCAGGGAAACTAGAATATCGGCTGCCTCTTTCGGCATTTCCCTATCGGGAACCTAAGATGACACGAGTAGAAGTTTCTCTTTCTTTTTTATCGGAGGGAGAAGCAGTTCTCCATGTAGCCGATCTGGGATTTGGGCAGTATGCAGAGAGCAGCGGGACGGTAATACAAAAGAAATTAGAACTTTTTGAACTATTTTCTGAGATTGGAGAAAAGAAAGAAGAGGCAGTACAAGAGGAGGGACAGTTTTTATTATGCGGCAGCAGAAGAAGCCGTTCCCCCTATGAAGCAGAAGAGAGCAGACAGGCACTGTATTCGATTGATGAGATCTGCTATTATCTTTATCACAATTGCTATCTTCTGGAGCCGGAATTCTTTGATACAAAATTGATTGATTTTATTCGAGATAACCTGGATATGAAACGGCTGGCAGATCAATTGGAGTATGCAAAAAAGAAAGAAGCACCTCTGGGAGAATATATTGCAGCAGTGATGGAGAGTACCGGATATTATAGGGAAGCGGAGTGGAAGAGGATTTTAGAAAAACTTGCCTATTTTGGAACACAGAGCCGGGAGGAGCGGCTGAAGCTGCTGGGAGATATGTATCTGACAGAGTGCAGATATATTCAGGCACGAAACCAATATCAATTATTAT
>CAJUEI010000205.1 GCA_910585255.1 uncultured Lachnospiraceae bacterium | reverse complement strand
CCTCTTCCAAAGGCAGCACTTCCACCTCCACCAAATGCTTCCCCCGTTCTCCATGATGCATTAAAACCTGCAGATACTGACAGTCCCCCCAATCCTCATCAAAATTTCCATCCAGCAAAACCCCTTCTTCCCGCTTTCCATCTACTACAGCCAAAGCACAAAATGCCGGCTTCTTCACTGACTTTCGATACTGCAAAGCGATATTTTCCCCCTCTACCTCAAACACAATCCGATCTCCCCCATGCCGTCCAATCCATCCGTTTTTAAAGGCATCCAAATGCCCCATCTTCTCTTCCGTATCTGCAGCAAACCCAAACAGCCGAGGCGAACACTCCCGAATCGTCAGTCTCCTCACCTGCTCATATCCATTTGCCGTCAAAGCAGAAGGCAGTCCCTCTTCCTTCCTGCACTCCCACTCCTCTTTCCATTCCCCTCCGTCCAGCACCCAAGCCTTTACTCCCTCTAAAAAGCGAATCACTTCTGCCGCCACAAGTTCATGCCCTCGATCATTTGGATGCAGCCCGTCCGGCGTCAGTTCCGTCCGCTTTAACTCCCCTGCCTGTATTCTTTGATACACCGTATCCCGAATACTAATACAAGGCAGCCCATACCACTTTCCCACCGCCTGGTGATACTCCTGTGCACTCAATCCGGTATCATAGAATACATTATGTAAAAGCACCACTGCCGGTTTGGAATCCCAAGACACCAATTTCCGCACTAACCCCTCATAAGTTTCCTGAAAAAAAGCATCCGCCTCATCATTTACACTAAAATCCACTACCACAAAATCCGGCTGATACATCAAAAGATCCGTAACGGCACGAGCCACTCCATAGTGTGAAGAAGTCCCTCCAATTCCTCCGTTGACATAGTGAAACTCTGCCTTTGGAAATGTCTGTTTCCACCATGTCCACACCCGATAAGCATAAGTATTCTTCTGCTCCGAAGCAAGACTGCCCTGCGTAATCGATCCTCCTAAAAATCCGATTGTCAGTTCTTTTCCAAGTGCTGCCCGATTCATTACCTCTTTTAACCGCACTAAATTAATCCGATCCATACTCTTTCACCATCCCTCTATCCCTAAACTTTCTATATAAGCAGCCAGCTCCTCTGCCATCTCTTCTGCTTCTGAAATCCTAAGATGCCCGGGTGTTCCCCTGCCTGTCCTTTGAAAGGCAAAATAAACAATCCGCTTATCTTCCAATTCCCGGCACACTCGCTCTATTGACCTGTCCCATGCTGCATCATGGATTAATAGAGTGGTACAGCAAATCAAATATGCCTTTGGATATTGCTTTCGAAGCCCTTCCAAAAATGCCCGGTATCGCTTTCTCCAAAGTATTGCTCTCTCCCCGTCTATTTCCTCTTTCATATAGTCAATCGGATGACTGTCATTCTGTCCAATCGCCACAATTACCACATCCGGCGTATAAGCTGAGAAATCCCAAGGAACCATCTCCCCAAATGCCGGGTGATAGTGCATCTGATTCCATACCGTCTCCATCCCGATATAATCCGGTGAAAAAAACCACCCCGTCTGATCCATCAGGGCAATTCCGCCCTGTGCAATATCGTGCAGTTCTGCCTGCAGTTTCCGAGCTGTTATCCAAGCATAGGAATACCAGCTATTCGAATATTCTCCTTGGTGCTGCGGATCTGCTTTGCCTACATAATCCACCGCCTCCGATACCTCTCCAGCCGAAACGGAATCTCCATAGACCTCTATTTTTCGCTTTGGTTTGAAAGGAGCATGCAAAATCCTGCCGTCTTTTGAGATAAATAACGCACACAGTTTTATCTCATGACAGCTGTCCTGCCGTTTAAAAAAAAGAATCTCATGTTCCCGTTTCTCTTCCTCCTCCAAAAGCAAAATTTCTGTCTGCCCAGTCTGGTTTAAAAGCCAGCTTTTCTGCTCTCCGTCTACAATCGCTCCCACATAATTCTTCCAGCAGGCATTTCGATTTTCCAAAATCAAAACTGCCCTATTTCCAAAAAAGCGAAACCCAAGCGAAGAAGCAGGAAAAATAAACTCCGGCTGCTTCTTCTCTCTTCTGTCAATTCTGCCGCTATAGACCAATTCCGGCTGATCTAACTCTATCTTCTGCATCTTTTCTCTGTCCTGCAACATCTCTTCCTCTATTCTATCCCACAATCTTTGTCATAGCTTCTTTTAAACCATTTAACGCTGTCTCCGCCGCTTCCAAACTCTCTTCCTTTACTCCCATATAAAACTTTACTTTCGGCTCTGTCCCAGAAGGTCTGACACAGCACCAAGCTCCCCTTTCCAGTTCATAGTAAAGTACATTTGACTTAGGAAGCCCAGTAGAAGTCATACTTTTATCCTCCAATAAAAGCCGGGTATCTGCCTGATAGTCCCGAAGTGCAATCACCTTATATTCTCCAATCTTTTCAAGCGGCTTTTTCCGCATCTCTTCCAAAATTTTCTGGATCCGCTCTGCTCCGTCTACGCCCTTCATTGTAACCGAAACCAGATCCTCTTTATAATAACCATACTTTTCATAAATCCGAAGCATCTGATCCCAAAGTGTCAGACCCTTTTCCTTATAATAAGCAGCCGCCTCACAGAGTGCCATTACAGCCACAACCGCATCCTTATCCCGTGCATGTGTTCCCACCAGACAGCCATAACTCTCTTCATAGCCAAATAAATATTCATAAGAACCAGTCTGCTCAAATCGTTTAATCTGCTCCCCAATATATTTAAATCCGGTCAGTACCTCGATTACCTTTACCCCATACTCCTTTGAAATCTCATCTGCCATATTAGAAGATACAATCGTCTTAACAAGTGCCCCATTGAAAGGAAGTCTGCCAAGTTCTTTTCTGACAGAAAGTTCATACTCTGCAATCAAAAGCCCCGACATATTTCCGGTAAAAGGAATATACGTTCCGCTCTTTGTATCCTTTGCATAAACCCCAAGCCGATCGGCATCCGGATCGGTTGCCAGCACCAGATCGGCATCCGTCTTCTCTGCCAGTTGAAGTGCCAAAGCAAATGCCTTTGGATCTTCTGGATTCGGATAAGAAACCGTAGGAAAATTTCCATCTGGAAGTTCCTGTTCCGGCACCACGGTTACACAAGAAAATCCCAATTCCTTCAATACCCGGCGTACCGGAAGATTCCCTGTCCCATGCAGCGGAGTATAGACAATCTTTAACTGATCTGCCATCCGCTCAATTGCTTTCGGACTTAACACTAACTTCTTTAATTCCTCCATATAGCGGTCGTCTATTCTGTCACCAATCACATGAAAAAGTCCCTTTTCTTCTGCCTCTTTCCGCTCCATCATCTGAATAGCAGAAAAATCTGTTACTGCATTTACCTCCGCAATAATCTCTTTATCTTTTGGAGCCGTAATCTGTGCCCCATCTTCCCAATAAACTTTATATCCGTTATACTCAGGTGGATTATGACTTGCCGTAATCACAATTCCCGCAATACATCCTAACTCCCGCAGAGCAAAAGAAAGCTCTGGGGTAGGTCGAAGTGTCTCAAACCGATAGGTTTGAATTCCGTTTGCATTTAAGCAGAGAGCTGCTTTTTCAGAAAATTCTGCAGACATCTTTCTAGAGTCAAACGCAATCGCAACCCCTTTCTTCTCTCCCCCCTGCTTTTTAATATAATTTGCTAACCCCTGTGTTGCCTTTGTCACTGTATAATGATTCATCCGGTTGGTACCAGCACCGATTATCCCGCGAAGCCCGCCTGTCCCAAAGGACAATTCCTTATAAAACCGATCCTCTATCTCCTTTTCATCCCCGGAAATTGCCTGCAGTTCCCGTTTGGTTTCCTCATCAAAAATTTCATCTGTACACCACTGCGTATATCTTTCTTTATAGTCCATAATACTCTCCTTTTTTATTATTTATAGTCAAAGAAAATTCGGAATCCGCTCCGCTGCTTCCTTGATAGAGTCAAATCGGATATTCGCAATCCGCTTCGCTACTTGCTCATAACCTCACCAAGGAAGTCCCAACCCACCGCTTTCGCCTTGGCGGCTTAGAAGCAGGGGACTTCCTTGATGAGGTTAAAGTATTTCTGCTTCTCCTTTTTCCTTTTCTTCTTTGTTTTCTTTATAAAGCAAATATTTCTTAAAAAACCAGCTATTTACATATCCGGTCAGTCCAAATCCTGCTACAAGATAAATCGGAATCACTGCCGCCAGATAAAAGACACCCATCCAAAGACAAATCAGCAAAATATTATTGAAAACCACCATAATCAATGTAGCCGGAAGGTGAAGAACCGCCATCCGCATAGCTGCTGCTGCTCCGTCCCGAACGGTTCCCTCCCAATTTGCCAAAAAAGCAAAAACCCAGGCAAATAAAAATTCCCAAATTAAAACCAAACACCCCGTAACCACTCCGACTACCTTCCAAATTCCTTCCATACCCACATATCCTAAAAAAAATATATCAAATACAAAAAGTACCCCAACTGCCAGCATAATACTCCATACAATCGTATTCTTTTTCAGCCCTTTTCGAAAATACCGAAAAAAGGTAACGCCTATTCTTCCTTCTGTTCCCTCTGCCATCTCCAGATAGACTCCATACATAGCAGAAACAGCCGCTCCTATTGTTACCAAAGGAAGGGAACAAAAAAGCAGCAGCAAATTCACTAAAATAATATCTCCCAACCGTCCCATCGCCTCAAAAAAAGGATTATCAATATTTATATTTTTCATCTCCGGCTCCTTTCTCTTCTCCGTTCCTCTCATCTGTTTCTGCTCCGACAGCAAATCTAAAAAACGCCCGCTTTGCCTCAAGATGTGCCTCCCCTTCTAAAAATACCAAAAGCAGAGGATCGTCTTTCTCTTGCTCTAAATAAGACGTAATATACAAACCCGAAAGATAGATTCCCTTCCATCTGCCGTCCTCTGACAGCATCCGATCCTTCCAAACTCCTATCTCTTCCTCTGTCAAAAGCAGTTCCAAATCCATAAACTCATACTCTAACTCCCGACAATGAGCATAAAAACTCATTGGCATAATTACCGCATCCAATTCCCCCACCGACCAGCGAAAGAAAAATTTCTCATAAGAGCTTTCATTCGCTCCCTCTAACCGTTTTCCCTCATAAGAAAATACATAATCCGAATCAACCAGCACCGCATCTGACGCAGTTCCAAGTATCTGAGCAAACTCTTTTTGCAGCTTTTCATCTCGATCATAGCGAATTGCCTGATTTACCATTACACAGACAAACTCTTTCGGGGGTTTTTGAAAAAACAGATGCCGCAGGAATAGAATAAGAATTCCGCTTCCCAATACAACAAGTAAGATATGATACCAATAATAAGTAATAATATACTCCAATTTCTGGTCTCTGTCCATCCCTTCCGTATTTTTGCCGATATCTTCCCAAATCCTTTTTAGCATCTGTTTGATTCCCTCCTTCTAGTGTCTGTCCCCATCTCTTATAAAGTAGTAAGCAATCCCTCTATCGTTCCCTCCAATTCATACTCTCCCAAACCAGCCGGAAGAAACACACTATCCCCCTTTTTCACAGTCATTCGCTCTTCACCTGCCCGCACCTCTCCTTCTCCGTCTAAAACCAACAGACTGACAAAGGACTCTCTGCCTATCTCTCCAACCATTTTTCTCCTCAATTTTCCATCCAGCACAATCCGATCTACGGTAAAATATTTACAGGAAACCATATGAGACTCCACCATTTTTCTCTGCTGAACCGGAACCCGATTCGTTACTTCTAATGCCTTTTCAATATGAAGCTCCCGCTCCTTTCCGTCTGCATCTTTTCTGCCATAATCATAAACCCGATACGTCACATTGGAACTCTGCTGAATCTCTGCTATTACAATCCCCTTCCCAATCGCATGAATCGTCCCAGGCTCAATAAAAAATACATCTCCCTTCTTGACCTCCACCCAATTCAATACCTCCAGCAACGTATGCTTCTCTATTCGTTCTGCAAACTCTTCCTTCGAGATCTCTTTAGAAAATCCATAGTACAGACCGGCTCCCTCCTCGCAGTCTACCACATACCACATCTCTGTCTTTCCATACTGTCCTTCTCGTTCTAATGCATAGGCATCACTTGGATGTACCTGAATCGAGAGATCGTTTTTTGCATCAATAAATTTAATTAAAAGCGGAAACTGTTCCCATCTTTTACCCTTTTCTCCAACTGCCCACTTTCCCTCTTCCAAAAGAAACTGACTCAATGTTTTCCCTGCATAAACACCATTTTCCACAATACTAGGTCCATCTGGATGACAGGAAAGCTCCCATGTCTCCGCCAGTTTCTCCCCGGAAAACACTTTCCCATACTCTGTCTTTAACTTTATTCCGCCCCAAAGATA
>CAJUEI010000204.1 GCA_910585255.1 uncultured Lachnospiraceae bacterium | reverse complement strand
GGAGTCTGCACTCCCACTGAAACAAGGAAGTCCCAACCCACCGCTTTTGCCTTGGCGGCTTAGAAGCGGGGACTTCCTTGATGAGGTTAAAATAAATTATACAAACAGAAAAAACTCCCCCTATCCTTCTGAATAAATAAACCCCAAAAAAGAAACAATAGATCTAACCCTATTCCCATTTTAAATAAAATTAGAAAGGAAACAAAGAGAGTAAAATTATGTCAAAATTAAAACAAAAAGCCATCCAAATAATAGAAAATATGCCAGAAGATCTGATGTCTGAAGTCATTTCTTCTCTAAAAACAATAGAATCTGAAAAAAATCTTACTCTAAAAAGCATGGAGGGGCTGAAAATCCTGCAGTCCTTTGCCGGAACACTTCCCTCAACCTTTCACTACACCCAAGAGCTAGAGGAGGCAAGAGAAGAAAAATATGATCGTTTTTATTGATACAAACCTAATCCTAGATATTCTTCAAAACCGTATGCCCTTCTACCACTCCTCCAATACCGTCCTGACCTATTGTGCCTCTGGACAAATCAAAGGCTATATCGCCCTTCACTCTATCTCCAACCTCTTTTATGTCTTAAAAAACTACTACTCAACCAAAGAGCGAAAACGCCTTTTACTAGGAATCTTAAATTTTCTTCAAATCGCAGAAGTAAAGCACGACACCATAAAAAACGTATTGTTAAGAACCGATTTCCCGGATTTTGAAAACTGCCTGCAAGACGAATGTGCCAAACGAGTCCACGCCAGCTATATTATAACAAGAAACGCAGGAGACTTTTCCTCCTCTGAAATCCCGGTTCTTACTCCAATCGACTTTCTAAAAAAAATAGAAACTAATAAATAAAGATCCACAAAAAAGGGAGCAAAAACTCCCTTTCTATTTAACAATCCCCCCAAAACCTTACAGCCGTCTTCTGCCCGCTTAAAAACCCATCCCATTCTCCAAACTCACTCTCTTCGTATTTTTTCATAAAGGTAGTCACTCCTTCCTCCGAAAAGACAAGCTGAATAAAAATAGTCCCAATACACTGATCCAATACAGAAACCCGGATCAAAAACGTATCCTCACTTCGCCAAATTCCGCTTGCAGCAATCCGATACCCATAAGGCTGTATTACCCCAATCCGATTTGTTCCCAATCCAAAAGAAATCTCTCCCTCTCCATTCTTTCCACGATAAAAAAATGTCCCCTCTCCATCCAAAAACCGTACACCAATCTGATCAAATCCCCGCTCATTCCGATCCATCTGATAGACAACACCATCCACCTTTTCTCTCCAAATACTATCCTTTTCTCCAGAAAGAACCAACAATTCCCGAGTTCCCCACTCTTTTTGCAGTATCCGGCAGCCTTCTGAATCCTCCTCAAGTGCTATATCCCGATCCGAAACCTTTTGATAGATTTCCTGCCAAAAAGCATCATAGATAAGCTGCACTCCCCCCTGTCGGGACTGTGTATCTGCTGTAGTGATCAAAATCATATCCTTTTTAGGAAGCACCAGCATAAGCTGTCCTCCCATTCCATAGCAGACATACCCCCCGTTCCTAGTACACCAAAACTGATATCCATATCCCTGCATTTCCTCCAAAGTAGGACTCTTTGCAAAGGTATCAATCTGTTTTTTCGTTGCTTCCTCCAAATACCATGCCGGCAGAAGCTGTTTCCCCTGCCACTTTCCCTTCTGACTAATCAAATACATCACCCGAAGCATATCATAAGAAGACGCCATCATTCCAGAGCCTCCCATACTGACTCCCATCGGATCTTTTATACAATACGCCTCCGAAGAAAAACCGATTTCATCAAAAACCTTCTCTCGAAGATACCCCAAAAGCTCCTTCCCGCTTAACTTTTCCACCAAAGCCGCAAGTGTATGAGAAGCCGAAGTATCATAAGAAAAAACCGTACCGGGCTGGTGGGAAGGCAGTACCGAAAAAAATGTCCCCACCCAGTCTTTTGTCTCCTTCTGCTTATAAGTGGTCTTTCCATGAGCGGTTGCCATCCGAAGCATATCCCGAATCGTAATCTGTGCAATATAGGGATGCACGCCCTCCTTTGGAATCTTCTCAGGAAAATACGTTACAATCCGATCCTCCAGAGAAAGCTTCCCCTCCTCACACAAAAGCCCAATCGCCAAAGAAACCATACTTTTCGTAACCGAAAACATCCGATGCAGTTCCTTTCTGCTATAAGGACGATAATATGTCTCTGCCACAATCTTTCCATGCCGCATCAAGATCATACTATGCATCGGTATCTCAATCTCTTCTAACCGTTTTAAAAAAGCCACAACTGCCTTTGATGGAATCCCTTGCGATTCCGGTGTCACTCTCTCAAACTCCATTCTCTCTCCTCTCAAAATCCTGCCCTGCACTACATTTTATCCGGTGCAGAAAATCCCAGCAAATCAATCCCGCACTCCAAAAGCTGCTTTACCAATTTCAGCAGAGCAATCCAACCCTTCTGCTTCTCTTTTCTTTCCTCATCTATAATCTTTGTCTCATGATAAAAATGGTTCAAATCGTTGGATAGATCATAGATATACTGACAAATCTTATAAGGTGCCAATTCCCTATATGCCGTCTCAATTGCATCCGAAAATCTAGAAACCGTCAGCATCAGACTCTTCTCACTTTCCCCTGAAGGATCACACAGCATAACCGCCTCTTCCACCTTTCCTCCCCGTTCCTCATATTTACTTAAGATCGACTTAATCCGTACAATCGTATATAAAATATAAGGTCCTGTATTTCCCTCAAAAGAAGTAAACTTATCCACATCAAAGATATAATCCTTAGAAGCCTGATTCGACAAATCCCCATACTTTAATGCCGAAAGCCCCACAATAGGAACCGTCTTCTCCACCTCTTCTTTTCCCAAAGAAGTTTCCTTCTTCTTTGCATTTTCCTCCATCTTCTGACAGACAGCTTCGTTAATCTCCGAAATCAAATTTTCCAGCCGCATTACTCCGCCTTCCCGTGTCTTAAAAGGCTTTCCATCCTTTCCGTTTACCGTACCAAACCCGATAAAATTCATCACGGTATCCTCTTTTACAATTCCTGCCTTTTTCGCTGTACGGAACACCTGAGTAAAATAAAGCTCCTGCCGCTTATCCGTCATATAGATATATTCATCCGGCTGATACAGCCGTTCCCGTTCTACCATAGTAGCCAAATCCGAAGTAGCATAGAGAGAAGCCCCATCCGACTTGCGAATCAGACAAGGCGGAATCTCCTTGCTGTCCGTCTCCAACGCTACATCCACCACAATTGCCCCCTGGCTCTCATAAGCGACCTTTCGCTCCACCAGATCCTCTATCATATCCAAAATATAAGGCTGTGCGTCACTCTCCCCTTTCCAGAGATCAAATGCAACATTTAAATTATCATAATTCCGCTTTAAATCTGCCTTAGATACCGTCATAATATGCCGCCAAAGTGCCAAATAAGCCGGATCTCCATTCTGCAGTCGAAACGTTGCCTTATGTGCCCTCTCAGCAAATGCCGCATCCTTTTTCGACCGTTCACTTGCCGCCGGATAAATCTCCTCCATTTCAGAAATAGTAATCGGCGGCTCCTTTGGATACTCCCCCTGATACTGCTCATCAAAATAGACCAAATCCGGCTGCCTGTCATGCAGTTCCTCAATAATCAGCCCCATCTGCAGTCCCCAGTCTCCAAGATGCACATCTCCAATCACCCGATTTCCAAAAAATCGTTTTGTCCTCTTAATACTCTCTCCAATTACAGCCGACCGAAGATGTCCCACATGCAAAGGTTTTGCCACGTTTGCTCCGCCATAGTCCACTATAATTGTCCTAGGATTCTGCTCCATCTGACAGCCAAACTTTGGATCGGCAGCCATCTTCTGTAAATAATCCTTTAAAAATCCCCCGCAGATCCGAATATTAATAAATCCAGGCTTTACACTGACAATCTCCTCAAACAAAGAATGATCCTTCAATACCTCTACTACCTCATCTGCAATTACAAAAGGTGCCTTTTTATAAACCTTAGCCGCTGCCATCGCTCCATTACACTGATATTCACAAAGATCCGGCCGATTCGATATTCCAACCTTCCCATACTTTTCTTCATAACCACACTGCACAAATGCCGCCGAAAGCACCTCTGTCATATATTCTAATATCTTTTTCATCATTCCGCCCTTTCTTCTCATTCATTCCCAAGTCAAATCGGATATTCGCAATCCGCTTTGCTACTTGCTCATAACCTCTAAAACAGCCCGGTAATCTTCCCGTCCGAATCCACATCAATCCGATACGCAGCCGGCTCCTTTGGAAGCCCCGGCATGGTCATAATCGTTCCCGTAATCACCACCACAAATCCAGCTCCAGCCGACACATAAACCTCTCTTACATGCAGATCAAATCCCAAAGGCCGCCCCAGCAAAGCCGGATCGTCCGAAAAAGAATACTGATTCTTTGCCATACAAACAGGCAGATTTCCCATTCCCTGCTGCTCAATCCGTTCGATTGCCTTTAATGCCGAAGCATCATAGACCACATTTCCAGCCCCATAAATTTTCTTTGCAACTGTCTCAATCTTCTCTTTTATCGAAAGTTCATCTGGATAAAGCACATGAAAATGACTTTCCTTTGTCTCTAACGTCTGAAGTACTTTTTCAGCCAGCTCGATACCTCCGTCTCCTCCCTTTGCCCACACATCACAAAGAGCAAACTCACACCCTTTCGACTCGCAAAATTCCTGTACTGCCGAAAGCTCTGCCTCTGTATCCGATACAAAATGATTCAACGTTACAACAACCGGAACCCCAAACTGATGCAGATTGTCAATATGTCCCTCTAAATTCTTCATTCCATCTTTAAGAGCCTCGAGATTTTCCCGATCCAGTTCTGCCTTCGGCACTCCGCCGTTATACTTTAAGGCACGAACCGTAGCTACCAATACCACTGCATCCGGCGAAAGCCCTGCCTTCCTACATTTAATATCAAAAAACTTCTCAGCCCCCAAATCAGCTCCAAACCCAGCTTCCGTAATCACATAATCCGCCAGTTTCAATGCCATCCGAGTAGCCCGAACACTATTGCATCCATGTGCAATATTAGCAAACGGTCCGCCATGCACCAATGCAGGAGTATGTTCCAATGTCTGAATTAAATTTGGCTGCATCGCATCCTTTAAAAGAGCCGCCATTGCCCCGACTGCATTTAAATCAGCCGCTGTCACCGGTGCTCCTTTCCTATTATAAGCAACCACAATCTTTCCCAGCCGCTCCTTTAAATCCGCCATATCCTCCGCCAGACAAAGAATAGCCATAATCTCCGAAGCAACCGTAATCACAAAATGATCCTCTCTTACCACTCCATCCGCCTTTTTCCCCATTCCAACCACAATATTCCGAAGTACCCGATCATTCATATCCAAGCACCGCTTCCAGACAATCTGGTTGGTATCAATATCAAGGACATTCCCCTGCTGAATATGATTATCCAACAAAGCAGCCAGCAGATTATTTGCCGAAGTAATCGCATGAAAATCCCCGGTAAAATGTAAATTCAAATCCTCCATAGGCACCACCTGGGCATAACCGCCTCCCGCAGCACCCCCTTTAATCCCAAAGCAAGGACCCAAAGAAGGTTCCCGCAGAGCAACCACTGCCCGTTTCCCCAATTTACAAAATGCCTGTGTCAGACCGATACTGGTGGTCGTCTTGCCTTCTCCTGCAGGAGTCGGATTGACAGCCGTCACCAAAATTAATTTGCCGTTTTTTCTATCCTTAATCTTCTTCCACAGTTCCTCCGAGCATTTCGCTTTATACTTTCCATAAAATTCCAAATCCTCCTCTGCAATATCCAACTTCTCTGCCACCTCACGGATATGCATCATCTTAGCCTCTTGAGCAATCTGAATATCAGTTTTCATTTGTTCTCCTCCTTTATCAATCCTATCAGAAACAACAATTTCCATATTGATAGTAGTATAGCGATAATTTAAAACAGTGTCAAGTTCGTATAAAAAAAGAAATCCCAAAGAGGACGCCAGAATACCTTAGGGACACGCTGTTCCGCTCTCCGAAAAGCAGAAGCTCTAAGACTTCTGAATTTACCTGTATCCAACCGGACGGACCGGGGTGCAATTCGCCCGTACAGCGGGCTAAACACACCCCTTTTTTGCCATCAGAAGATGGCAAAAATCCTAATAGATCGACAGAAGTCTAAGAGCTTCTAGCTTTCCTCCGAAGTCACAGCGTGCTCCTAAGGTATTCTGGCTGTATTGTTCCACAATTTACGTAATTCGCCCAACTTAAGATCTGCTTATACAGGCAGTTCCTATACTATATTCCTACACAATTTACGTAATTCGCCCAACTTAAGATTTGCTTATACAAGCAGTTCCTATACTATATTCCTACA
>CAJUEI010000203.1 GCA_910585255.1 uncultured Lachnospiraceae bacterium | reverse complement strand
TTTCCGTTGCTTTTGCCACGCTGCGGGAGATATTCATAATTTCTTCTGTCTGATGCTGCATTTTTAAATCAAGTGAGCTAATTTCCATTACAGCTTTAATATTTTTTTCAAAGATGCCTGCAAATTGTTTTCTTCCGTTTGTCAGTCTTCGGTAGATGGCATTTAATTCTGGTTCTCCTGAATAATCTGCTTTTTTTAATTCCGAAACTGATTTAATCAGAGTAGTTTTTTTATTTTGAATCCTCATGGTAATGTCCTCATATATTTTCTATTTTTTATAGTACTATGATAAAAGATTTTCAGTCTTTTTGCAACCTTTTTCCGGGAATTTTAACAAAATGTTGATAGATGGATGGAGAGAGTAAGATTATTGAAAGAAAAGAAACGATAAAATGAAGAGGAAACACGTGGTTTGAAAGAGGACGGGAAAAAAGAAAAAATCCGAGATAATTTCATCGGATTTAGTCGAAGCTGGTCGGCACACAACAGAAAGATTGGCACCGGCAGCTCCATTTGTTAGAATTGATTGTATCGCATAATTGTGTCTAGAATGTTTCAAAAAAAGAAAGAAAACATTAATAAATTATAAATTATTTTCGATAAAAAATCCCCTTGGCTTGAAAAAGCCAAAGGGGTTTTTAAGATATAGGTGACGATTTTAAATTTTTTTATCAATAATAATATTAATCAAAATCAGCAAGAAGTCCCCCACTTCTTCTAAGTGGTGGGATGAATTGCGTCTTGCAGTTTTCGCTTATATGTGATAGGATTACCACAATGATTAGTACGTTGACAACTGGATATATAAGGTTGCACAGAGAAATCGTATGCGAAAACCAAGCTTCCTTCTGTGCGTAAAATATCCAAGGTACGAATCGAACATCATTCGTGAAAACCGTGGGACACACGGGATTAGCTCGTTGATACTGTGCTCATTAGAGTGCTTGAGCGAGAAGCCCCCGCCTCTTAGGCGGCGGGAGTATGTCACTTCTTCTTATTGGTAAATTCAGGATTAAATGCGTAGAAATTTTTGGAATTTAAGTCTTCCTGAATAAGCCGCAGACCTTCGCCAAAACGTTGGAAATGAACAATTTCACGTTCCCGTAAGAAACGAATTGGGGCACAGACATCAGGATCTTTTACTACTCGCAGAATATTGTCATAAGTGGTGCGGGCTTTTTGTTCTGCTGCCATATCTTCACTTAAATCTGTAATAGGATCGCCTGTGGATTGAAATTCTGCCGAACTAAAAGGAGTACCGCTTGCTGATTGAGGCCAGATACCAAGAGTATGGTCGATATAATAGGGGCCAAAACCGGATTCCATGATTTTTTCAGGAGTTAGATTTCTAGTAAGCTGATGAATAATAGTTGCTACAATTTCTAAATGAGCTAGTTCTTCTGTTCCTACTGAAGCATCGGAAATGTTTTCAATTTATGATATTTTCCTGTGCTGTCTGCAGATGAAAATGAAACGTTTGCTTTTGTCATAACAGCAGATGAGCAGCAGACAGCCGAGCTGCTGTTTTCATATGGGACAAGGTACGAGTTTTGAATTTTCGAAGGATTTTTTATAGATTTTCATAGAACAGATGGTAAGGATAAAGAGTTTATAGAGAACTGCCGACTTCTTGATATGGATGTAGGCAGACGTGTTAAAAGCGTACAAATATAGGAGAATAAATTCATGCAGGAAAGCCGATTGTTTAAGATAGTGTATTATTTACTTGATAAAGGACAGACTACTGCTTCAGAATTAGCAGAAAAATTTGAAGTATCTGTAAGGACGATTTATAGAGATATTGACGCTCTAAGTGGTGCAGGTATTCCTGTTTATTCAGAGGCAGGGCGAAATGGCGGTATTCATTTAATGAATGATTTTGTTTTAGATAAAGTGGTGCTGTCAGAGGAAGAAAAGCAGGAAATTTTAATAGCTTTACAAAGTATCAATTTTACGAATAATATTGGCAGCCGCCAGACATTGCAAAAACTTTCTGCAATATTTAATATTAGTTCGGAAAACTGGCTTGAAGTGGATTTTTCTAGATGGGGAAACAAGGGAATTGATAATGAGAAGTTTGAATTACTAAAATTAGCAGTAATTCATCAGAAGTGTGTAAAAATAGCCTATGCAAATTCTTACGGAACAATTAGCGAAAGAATTGTTCAACCTCTAAAAATGTCATATAAGTCTATGTCATGGTACTTAAAGGCGTATTGTACAGAGAAGCAGGATTACCGTATTTTTAAACTGACACGTATTATAGATTTAGAAATTCTCACAGACAGTTTTTCTAAAAGTTCTTTTCCAGAATTAGATGAAACACTGGGGCAATCCTATCATACAATTATATTGCGTTTCCCGAAAAATGTGTCATATCGTGTTTACGATGAATTTGACAAAACGCAAGTAAGCAAAAAGGAAAATGGGGATTTAATCGTATCTGTCCAAATGCCAGAAGATGAATGGCTGATAGGGTATTTATTGTCATTCGGAACACAAGTAGATATTATAGAGCCTGCGTATCTGAAAGATATTGTGGCAGAACAGGCAAAGAAAATCTATGAGAAATATAAAACTTGACATGGGGTGTCAGTATATGTGCGATATAATTCACCTGTAATTCTATTTAAGAAAGTGAGGATTGAAAATGAAACTTGAATGGAAAAAGCAGGAGAAAGAACTATATGGTGTAAAAACAAAACCTTGCGTGAGTGATATTCCAGCTCAAAAATATATCATTCTTTCTGGCAATGGAAATCCTAATGAAGAAATTTTCTCAGACAAGGTTGCCGCTCTATTTTCGGTGGCTTATAAAGTAAAAATGGCATATAAAGCACTTGCTGAAAAAAGCAGCGAAATAACAGATTACACCGTATATCCTTTAGAAGGAATATGGAGCGTGGCTTCTGAAAAAGAATATTTGGTAAAAGAAGAATTGCAGTACCGCATTATGATACGGCAACCAGATTTTATTACCAGAGAAATGTTTGATAATGTATTAGAGATAGTTAAGAGTAAGAAAAATAATCCGTATCTCACAGATATTTCTTTTGAAACAATCTGCGATGGAAGGTGTATTCAAGTATTGCATAAAGGAACATTTGATGATGAGCCTGCATCATTTGAAATAATGGAGGAGTATTGTAGGGAATATGGTTATAAGCGTATAGGAAAAGAGCATCGTGAAATTTATTTGAATAATGCCAGCCGTGCAAAAAAAGCCAACTTAAAAACGATTTTGAGGTATAAAGTTATAAATGTAGGAAAATAAGCACATCTGCCTTACGGCGGGTGTGCTTATTCTTTATATATTTTTACTTTATTGTCAGGCAGATATAAAACGGATAGTAGATTCTCTTACAATAATGCGGGATTCTAATTCATACATACACGGTTCTGTACCATTGTTTATCTGATCCAGCAGGATTTCTACGGATTTTTTTCCAATCTCATCCAAAGGCTGTGCCAAAGCAGTGAGTTTAGGGCTGATCTCCTTGGCCAGCAGAGAATTATCAAAACCAGCAATGGCAATATCTTGTGGAACGGCATAACCTAATTCACGGAAAGCCGTAATAGCTTCACAGGCGGTAATGTCATCGTTGGCCAGATATGCTTCGCAGTGCAGCCCTGAATTTGCTGCGTATTGCTTTACCAGCTTATAGACTAGGCTGGCGTTCATATTTTTCGGTGCTGGACATTCGATGATATCGGTCAGATAAATCTGGTTGGCAGACAAATACTGCTGGAATCCAGCGTATTTCAGGGCAGAGGTAGATTCTTTGGTGGGACCGATATATCCTATTTTCTGAAAACCCATGTTTAGAAAGTGTCGGGCTATCTGCTGACCGCCATTGTAATGGGAGATATATACACTGCTGAATCCGTCCATCCGCTTGGTAATCATTACTGCCGGAACCTGCAAACGCTGATAGGCAGGCAGGCTCTGTTTTGTAGAAACTGGAACGGCAATGATGCCATCTACTTTTCGCTGGCGTAACTGAGCAAGAATATTTTTTTCCTTGTCCAGACTTCGATGTGTGTTGCAGATAATAATACTATATCCTTCATAAAATGCCTGATTCTCAATAGATTCTATAATTTCGCTGAAAAAAGGGTAGGCAATTTCTGGAACCAGAAGACCAATGATATTAGTCCGGTTTCCAGCCAGACTTTGGGCAATGAGATTAGGCTCGTAATCCAGCTCTTTTACCCAGTGGAGCACTTTTTGCCGTGTTTCTGGCTTGACAGAAGGGTGGTTAGAAAGGACTCTGGAAACTGTGACCCTGGAAACCCCTGCTTTGTCAGCAATATCCTGCATACTGACCACGGCAACTCCTCCTTTCTTTATTTACAGAATCATGTGGTTCAGATGGAACGAAACGAAATGTTATCTTTTATTTTGCTAAATTTATAATATTACATAAAGATATTTTATTCCAGACACTTACGATTGTCAAGAATAAACTAAAAGGATTGAGGTCTGTTCAATACAGTCTTCAATCCTTATTAGCTGTATAGATATCAAGTTTTTTAGGGTCGGATCATTTTTATCAGCTCTTTTGCTGCTTAAATGAAATTTTGTAGTTATGAAATATTTCGCTTATTTTATGCCTGCAAAAATAAATGGAAAAACAGTATTTATGCTTTTAGGCACATCAGCGGATCGCCAGGCATAAGCCTGCTGGAAGCGGATGCTTCAACGGATGACAGATCATCAGAATTCGTAACGATTACCATAATGGTTGCAGGGTGACCAGCTGCCTTGATTTTCTCCAGATCCATTGTCAGCAGGAGGTCTCCTTTTTTTACCGCTTGTCCTTCTTTAACATGGCTGCTGAAGCCATCGCCTTTCATTGCTACAGTATCGATACCTACATGGATAAGCAGTTCTACACCTGCTGCTTCGATGCCTATCGCGTGAAGTGTATCAGCCAGTTGGCTGATGGTGCCGTCCATAGGTGCATATACTTTTCCAGTTTCCGGTTCGATGCCACAGCATATCCCAAGGACACCTTGAGAGAATGTCGGGTCAGGAATTTTTTCCATAGGAACAAAAGTTCCTTTAGCTACGGCACCCAGCACATTTGGGAAAGGTGCTGGAGCGGGTGTCGAAACTTCTTTTTTAACTGCAGTATCGGTTTCCATAACTTCTGGAGGTACTGCAAAGAACCAGCACAGACAGAAAGCAACAATAAAAACGGAAAGAGCAAGTATCACATACATAATTAACTGGTATGGGCTATATATGTATAACAGCATACCTGGAATCGTGGTGATGCCATTGCCTGTGCCTTTCATGCCAAGTAGCATAGCAATCATGCCGGCTATGCCGTTAATGGAGCAGCTTAGAAGGAACGGTTTCATTCCATAACGCAGGATAACGCCAAATAATGCTGGTTCGCCGATACCCAGCAGGGCTGATACAGTAGCACTAGGACCAATAGCACGGATTTCTTTCTTTTTAGCCTTTATAGAGATGGCGAGACATACACCAGCAGAGGAAAAGCCGCACATACACAAAATAGCATTGAAAGGGTTAAAACCGGTGCTTGCTAACAGGCTGATCTCCAGCATATTGAATATATGGTGTACACCTGTAAGAGTGATAATAGACCAGAAAAATCCAACAATCAGACCACCAATGCCCAAAGGCAGTCCCAATGCATATTCTACGATAACTAACAGGACGTTTTCTAGTGCATGAAGGAGTGGACCGATTATCAGCAGTGAGAGAATCAGCATAATAAACAGTACTAGAAAAGGTGTTATCATAAAATCAAAGACTGCGGGAACGGTTTTTCGCAGTTTCTTTTCCAGTTTGCTGCCGATAACACCAGCTACAAAGGCTGGAAGGATGCTGCCCTGGTAACCTACAATTGGAATAAAACCAAAAAGCAGAAGAGGTGTTACACCACTGGAAGGGTCAGCTACAGAGTAGGCATTTGGCAGAGCTCCATTTACCAACATTAGCCCCAGAATCAGTCCCAGAACCGGAGAACCGCCAAATACGCGGAATGTGGACCAGCATACAATGGCAGGTAAAAATGCAAAGGTAGTACCGGAAAGTACTTCTACCAGAACCTGAAAAGCCTGTGGAATATCAGCGTTAGTCATTCCGAATAAAGCCAGAAAGTTGTTGTTAAGCAGGGCACCTTTTAAGCCAAGGAACAGACCAGTGGCTACCAAAGCGGGTATTACAGGGACAAAAACATCTCCAAAGGTACGGATTGCTTTTTGAAGCTGATTTTTACCGTCCATTTTTGCTTCTTTTGCTTCGCTTGCAGTAGTTTCTGCAATACCTAATTGAGTGATCTGTTCATAGACACGGTTGACGTGACCAGTGCCAAAGATAATCTGATATTGTCCGGCTGTGAAAAAAGTCCCTTTTACTGCATCAATTTCTCCAACTTTTTTATCGTCTGCCAGAGAGCGGTCTGCGACAATAAGACGCAGACGAGTGGCACAATGGGCGGCAGATTTGATATTTTCTGATCCGCCAACGGCCTGGATAACTTCTTTTGCGATTTTCGCATAATCGTAGTTCATAATTTCCTCCTTAAATTATTAGTTTGATACATCACACAATATTGCTTAATGTACGCGTGTTC
>CAJUEI010000202.1 GCA_910585255.1 uncultured Lachnospiraceae bacterium | reverse complement strand
AGCTATGAGGTTAGGAGCAAGTAGCGAAGCGGATTGCGAATATCCGATTTGACTAACTAGGATAGCCATGTTTGTTTGAGAATGGAATATCTGAGAGTTGTGCTTGAAAAATAAATCGGATTTGATATAATAAAGGATATTGCATGAGGTAATATCTTTTTTTATGCATAGAGGTGTCTAAGTGAATGATGGCGGAAGAGTGGATGGGTAGGAAAAGGGTAATAAAGGTGAGAGAGGTGTTGTATGGATAAAAATAGAGACAGAAATGCAGAGGATATGGTTCAGGTGTCGATTCAGGTGGAGACGATGGATATGTTTTTCTTTATGCTGCAGCATACGTATCACAGTATTTCAGGAATTTGCGGAATTTTGTTTAGTGTGGCGGCGTTTGTTATTTTGCTGTGGACTTGGGGGACGGTGGATACGGCTTATATGGTGCTTTTGGCTGTGTGCAGTGCACTGTTTACGATTGTGAATCCTTTGATGCTTTTTATGAAGGCGGCAAAACAGGTGGTATTAAATCCAGCGGTGAAGACTCCGGTTCTTTATTTGTTTGGTAAGGAGGCGTTTACGATGAAACAGGGGAAAGAGGAGGCATCGGCGGAGTATCGCAGTCTGTATCGTGTAAGGAATACGAAGAATTATATTTATCTTTATGGGACGGGGACACGGGCGAATATTATTTCTAAGAAGCAGTTAGGAGAGCAGGCACAGAGAGTAACAGAATTAATAATGGATGGAATTCGTTAGGCTGAGGGAGCGGGATGCGGTATGAGACAGATAGAAAGTTATAGTGAGGCAGATACATTTGCGGTTGGAAAGGAATTAGGCTGTCAGGCATTGGCAGGACAAGTGTATTGCTTGGAGGGGGATCTTGGAGTTGGAAAGACTGTGTTTACACAGGGGTTTGCAAGCGGGCTTGGAATTACGGAGGCGGTGAATAGTCCTACTTTTACGATATTGCAGGAGTATCAGGGGGGACGGATGCCTTTTTATCATTTTGATGTCTATCGGATTGTAGAGATCGAAGAGATGGAAGAGATTGGATATATGGATTATTTTTATGGAGATGGGGTTTGTCTGATTGAGTGGGCGGGAATAATTGAAGAGATTTTGCCGGCGAAGCGAATTCGAATACGAATAGAGAAGAATCTGGAGAAAGGATTTGATTATCGGATGATTTTGATTGTGGAGTAGAGGCAGATGTGGAGAGTTTATGGTTGATATGGTAATAGAGAAAAATAGATAGAAGGAGAGATGGGGATGAAGATATTGGCATTGGATTCTTCTTCGCTGGTGGCATCTGTAGCGGTGGTTACAGATGCTGTTTTAACGGCGGAATATACGATAAATTTTAAGAAGACACATTCTCAGACGCTGCTGCCTATGATTGATGAAGTGGCAAAGATGATTGAGTTGGATTTGGATACAATAGATGCGGTTGCTGTAGCGGCTGGACCGGGATCGTTTACTGGGCTGCGGATTGGTTCTGCTACGGCAAAGGGATTGGGGCTTGCGTTGGAAAAGCCTTTGATTGGGGTGCCTACAATAGATGCTATGGCGTATGGGTTGTTTGGCTGTGCGGATCTGGTTGTGCCGATAATGGATGCAAAGAGAGAGCAGGTTTATACCGGAATTTATCGTTTTTTGGCTCAGGATGGAGCATATCGGATGGAGACGTTATGCCCGCAGTGTGTGATGGGAATAGCGGAGCTTTTTGCTGAATTAAATCAGAGGGGGGAGCGGGTCATGTTTACTGGGGATGGTATTTTGGTCTATCAAAAGCAGATAGAAGAGATGCTGCAGACAGAGTATTGTTTTGCACCGCCTCATTTGAATCGGCAGAGAGCAGGAGCGGTTGGAGCACTGGCGGAGATTTATTTTGCAGAGGGGAAGACAGAGAGTGCAGCAGATCATAAGCCGAATTATCTGCGGTTGTCCCAGGCGGAGAGGGAACGGAAGGAAAGAGAAGAGAGAGGCAGGGTATGAGAACGATTCGGTTAATGGAGAAGGAGGACTGCAGGGCGATTGCACAGATAGAGAAGATGTGTTTTTCTTGTCCTTGGTCGGAACAGTCGTTTTTGGATACATTGGAAAAGGAGACAATTTTTTATTTGGTTGCGGAGAAAGAGGGGGAATTGATTGGATATATTGGGGTATGGCAGGCGTTGGAAGAGGCAGATATTACGAATATAGCTGTTGTGCCGCAGGAGAGGAGGCGGGGGGTTGCCCTGCAGCTTTTAGGGTGTGCAAAAGAAGAGGCTTTCCGCCGTGGTGTTACGGCATTGACGCTGGAGGTGCGTGCTGGAAATCGGGCTGCGGTCGAGCTCTATAAAAAGGTTGGATTTGTAGTGGAAGGGGTTCGGAAGGGGTATTATCAGAAGCCGAAAGAGGATGCACTTCTTATGTGGAACCGCAGTTTGAGAGGAATTACCATTGAAAAGCAGAAAAATTATCCTGTATAATAGGACTATCAAAAGATGACTTGATAAGATGGATGATTTTGGAGGAAGGACAGATGAAGAAATACAATGGGCAGAGAGAGATGAAGCTGGAGCGTGCCGTATGTAACTGCTGCGGCAGAGAACTGCTGGTAGAGAATGGAATTTTAAAGGAAGGTTTTTGTGAGATTGCAGTTGCATGGGGATATTTTTCTAAAAAAGATGGGATGCAGCATAGTTTTGATTTATGTGAGGAATGTTATGATAAGATTGTAAAGCAGTTTAAAATTTCAGTAGAAGAAGTAGAAGAAAAAGAATATTTGTAGCATTTATATTGTAAATGTGTTAGAATGGAAAGGCAAGACAAGAAAACCTGTGTGTCTGCAAGAAGGAGATAAGAGAGATGTTGGATATATGCTTATTGGGGACAGGCGGGATGATGCCCCTTCCCTATCGTTGGCTTACTGCACTTATGGTGCGTTATAATGGCAGCAATATTTTAATTGACTGCGGAGAGGGAACACAAATTGCGGTAAAGGAAAGGGGCTGGAGTTTTAAGCCGATTGATATAATCTGTTTTACACATTATCATGCGGATCATATCAGTGGCTTGCCGGGGCTGCTGCTTACTATGGGAAATGCCGAACGGAGTGAACCGTTGACTTTGATCGGTCCAAAGGGGTTGGAGCGGGTTGTCAATGCACTGCGGATTATTGCACCGGAGCTGCCGTTTCCGATTCGGTTTATAGAGCTGACAGAAGGAAAAGAAACGATTCAGCAGAATGGATATCGAATTGAAGCATTTCGGGTAAATCATAATGTAGTGTGTTATGGATATTCGATTTGGATCGATCGGATTGGAAAGTTTCAGCCGGATAAGGCAGAGGCATATGGTGTGCCGCTGAAGTCATGGAATTTACTGCAAAAGGGAAATAGTGTGGAAGTGGATGGAAAGGTGATAACCCCAGATATGGTATTAGGAGAGAAGCGGAAGGGGATTCATCTGACTTATTGTACGGATTCTAGGCCAACAGAGTCTATGGTAGAGGCAGCAAAAGAGGCAGATTTGCTGATTTGTGAAGGAATGTATGGAGAAGACGGCAAAGAGTCAAAGGCAAGAGAATATAAACATATGACGTTTTTAGAGGCAGCAAAAGTAGCAGCAAAGGCAAATGTAAAGCGGTTATGGCTGACACATTATAGTCCCTCTCTTATTAAGGCAGAGGAGTTTATGGCGGGAGTAAGAGAGATTTTTCCGGCGGCTGAGCCAGGAAAAGATGGGAAAAGTATGGTGCTTTATTTTGAAGAGGAATAGGGGGTGATTAGATGAAAAAATATCGTGGGCTGATTCTGGCTGTTGTTTTAATTGGTTTGGGACTGGGATATTATGCATATTTATCCAATCGAAATATAGCAACGCCTGCAGAGACGCAGGCAAGTCTGTCTGATACAGAGAAGCTGATTGCAAAGGATATCGAGAAGAATTATCCGAATACGCCGATAAAGGTGGTAGAATTATACAGCGATTTTACATTGGCGTTTTATGCAAAGGATACAGATGAAGATACGTTGGAAAAATTGGTAAAACAGTCTATGCTGTTATTTGACGAAGAACTTTTGGCAGAAAATTCGGAAGAAGATTTAATTAAGAAGACAAAAGAGGAAGTGGAAGAATATCATAATAAATCACAGACGATTACTAGATATATTTTAGAGGACAGCAGAGATGTAGACTATTATACATTAGATGATTTTTCTTATTGTGTGGTTACAGTGGAATATTTTATTCGAAATGACAGCGGGGGACTTGCAAAAACTTATGAAGATTTTATGCTGCGGAAGGATGAGTTTGATAGGTGGAAGATTGTGGGATGGCAGCTTACCAGTGAATCATAGGAAAAATGAGAAATGATGGCGGGAATGAAAACGTGGGAAGGAAGCAGCAAAAATGGAGGAAGATATTTTAATTTTGGCGATAGAGAGTTCTTGTGATGAAACAGCGGCAGCGGTTGTAAGGAACGGAAGAGAAGTGCTGTCCAATGTAATTTTTACGCAGATTGCATTACATACCTTGTATGGCGGTGTTGTGCCGGAGATTGCGTCTAGGAAGCATATTGAAAAGATGAATCAGGTAATTGAGGCTGCACTTTCTGAGGCAGGGGTAACATTGGATGAGATTACGGCGGTAGGAGTGACTTATGGACCGGGTTTGGTGGGAGCACTGTTGGTTGGGGTTGCAGAGGCAAAAGCGATTTGTTTTGCTAAGAAAAAACCGTTGGTGGGAGTACACCATATTGAAGGACATATCTCTGCTAATTTTATAGAAAATCGGGATTTAGAACCTCCGTTTCTCTGTCTGGTTGTATCTGGGGGACATACTCATCTGGTCTTAGTAAAGGATTATGGAGAGTATAAGATTATTGGAAAGACCAGAGATGATGCAGCAGGTGAGGCATATGATAAGGTGGCAAGAGCCATTGGACTTGGCTATCCCGGTGGACCCAAAATTGATCAGACAGCAAAGGAGGGAAATCCAGATGCGATTGCATTTCCTCGTGCTGTAATAGAGGATGCTCCATATGATTTTAGTTTTAGCGGTGTAAAAAGTGCGGTGTTAAATCATATTAATGCTTGTCAGATGAAGGGTATTCCGATTCAGACAGCAGATATTGCCGCTTCTTTTCAGGCGGCTGTAGTAGAAGTGCTGGTGACACATAGTATACAAGCTGCCAGAGAATATGAATTGGATAAGTTGGCGATTGCAGGAGGAGTGGCTGCTAATTCGGAACTTCGAAGCAGAATGGCTGCTGCATGCAAAGAGGAAGGAATTCAGTTTTATTATCCTTCTCCTAAGTTATGTACAGATAATGCAGCTATGATTGGAACGGCGGCATATTATGAATATCGAAAGGGAGTCAGACATGGCTGGGATCTCAATGCGGTTCCAAATCTAAGATTAGGAGAATTCAGATGAAAAAGGAAAAAAAGGTGACAGCGATTGTACTGGCAGGAGGGCAGGGACATCGGATGCAGACGGCTATTCCTAAACAATATTTACTATTGGAAGGAAAACCGATTTTATATTATTCTTTAATGGCATTTGAAAAGAGCCAAGTCGATGAAATTGTATTGGTAACTGGGGAGGGGGAAGAAGAGTACTGCAGAGAAGAGATTGTAAATCGTTATGGGATAAGCAAAGCAGCGGTAATTATAAAAGGCGGACAGGAACGTTATCATTCTGTTTATGCCGGATTAAAGGCTTGCAGAGATTGTGAAACAGTGCTGATTCATGATGGAGCACGTCCCTTTTTAACAGAGGAAATGATTGAACGGTCGATTGAGGGAGCAAGAAAGTATCAGGCATGTATTCTTGGGATGCCGGTAAAAGATACGATTAAGATTAGTGATGGAAATGGCTATGTAGAAGCAACGCCAGAGCGGGATCGGGTTTGGATGGTACAGACGCCTCAGAGTTTTTCCTATTCATTGGTGTATTCGGCTTATCAGCGGCTGATGGAAGAGGGAGGACAAGTTACAGATGATGCAATGGCAGTGGAAAGATTTTCGGGAGTGTATGTACGGCTGCTGGAAGGGAGTTATAAAAATATAAAAATTACAACGCCGGAGGATTTATTAGCGGCAGAACAGTTGATAAAACTGTATTTAGGACAGAAAAATTGTAAATCGTAATAAAAATTTAAAAAAATTTGAAAAACTTGGTTGACAGAATGGAAAATGAGTGATATACTTCATTTTGTCGCTGACAGAAAAGAACAGAAATGTTCTGTAAATGTAAGATGGAGAGGTGTCCGAGCGGTTTAAGGAGCTGGTCTTGAAAACCAGTGATTCCGAAAGGAACCGTGGGTTCGAATCCCACCCTCTCCGTTTTAAAATAAGAAAAGAGTGAATAGGATTCAACCTGGAGAAGTACCCAAGAGGTTGAAGGGGCTCCCCTGGAAAGGGAGTAGGCCGTTGATAGCGGTGCATGGGTTCAAATCCCATCTTCTCCGTTCAGTAAGAAAAAATTATTGATATAAAGAAAAATTACTGATAGCAGAAAATTTCAGAAATGTAAAAAAGTTCTTGACAACGACTGGAAAATATGCTAAATTAAATAAGCTACTTTGAAAGTAGACAGGCAGACAGAACATTGATAATTGAACAGTATATGAAATATAAACCAACCTTGA
>CAJUEI010000201.1 GCA_910585255.1 uncultured Lachnospiraceae bacterium | reverse complement strand
GCAGCTATGAGGTTAGGAGCAAGTAGCAAAGCGGATTGCGAATATCCGATTTGACAATAAAAAAATCATATCTGGACATCCATTGTGGTATAATAAAACAAATGGTATAAAAAAGGAAAAAATATAATATGCCAAGAATCAGCAGAAAGACGGCAATTTTAAAAACAGAAACAATATCTGTGATACCAAGAAGGATTTATCATGCAGCAGCATATATTCGTCTGTCTGCAGAAGAGTATAAGCGTTCCGACAACGAGGAGTCTATTATTATGCAGCAATATATGCTTGAAAGATACATAGCGGAACAATCGGATATGGTGCTCTGTGGAGTATACAGCGATAGCGGAAAAAGTGGCACGGACTTTGTAAGACCTGGATTTGAACGTATGATGGATGGTATAAGAAACCAAGAAATCGATTGTATTGTAGTTAAGGATTTGTCTCGTTTTGGTAGAAACTATGTGGAAACTGGTTATTATCTAGAAAAGATTTTTCCATACCTCGGTATTCGTTTTGTAGCAATTAATGACCAGTATGATACGGAAAAAGAGAAAGAAGGAAATGAGCTTGTAATTTCCCTGAAAAATGTAATGAACGACTTGTATGCAAAAGATATTTCACAGAAAATCCATTCTGCTCTTTCCATAAAACGAAAGAACGGAGAATTCCTGGGAGTTTTTCCGCCATATGGGTATTTGAGATCGCCAGAAGATAAACATAAGCTGGTTATTGACCCAGATGCAGCACCTGTCGTGCGTGAGATCTTTCAATGGAGACTTTTAGGGGATGGCATCAGTCAGATTGCAGGGAGGCTGAATGACAGAGGGCTTGCAAGCCCCTCTCTCTATCATTATCAGAAAGGACATAAAAAGAAGAAGCCGGAAGGTACAGCCGCCATTTGGCAGGCACAGATTATTAAATGTATAACCACAAATCCTGTTTACGCTGGACATATGGTACAGGGAAAGACAAAAAAATCCCTGTATGAAGGCATACCAAGAACAAAGGTTTCCAGCGAGGATTGGATCGTGGTAAAAAATACACATGAAGCATTGGTTTCCCAAGAAGTTTTTGACCGGATACAAAGGCTTTTAGAGGAACATTGTATATTATAATTGTATCTTTATAACTTCCATGTTATACTGATGCATAATAGGGCAGAAAGTGAGGAATACCATGTTTACAGTAGAAGAAATTCAAAGCTTAAATGAATTGGAATTAGCAGTATATGAGTATGTAATGCAATATAAAAGTGCAGTAGCATATATGCGGATAAGGGAGCTTGCAGCAGAATCACATGTATCAACTTCAACCGTGCTTCGATTCTGTAAGAAGATGGGATGCAATGGATATGCAGAATTTAAACTGCGGATTAAGGAACAGATTGGACAGAAAAAAATAAAGAAAATGCCGGAAAATTTGTCAGAAATCAAAGCGTTTTTTGAACGGTTAGAGACAGAACGATTTCAGCAAAAATTAGAAGAGGCAGCAGCAGTGATAGCAAGGGCAGAACGTGTTATCTTTGTGGGAATTGGAAATTCTGGTCATATTGGACAGTATGGAGCAAGATGTTTTACTTCTTTTGGAAAATTCAGTCTCTATATTTCCGATCCATTTTATCCAATTAATATGGAGGATATTACTTCTATGACAGCAGTTGTTTTATCTGTATCAGGGGAAACAGAACAAGTAGTAAAAATTATGGATGGGTTAAAACGGGCAAATTGTCGAATTATCAGTATTACCAATATGGAACAGTCTACGATTGGCAAACTGGCAGATGTCAATCTGTCTTATTATATTACAATGCGGCGAAATGAAGAGAATGTGGATTATACCTCACAAATACCAGCAGTATGTATAATTGAAATGCTTGGGAAAAAAGTAAGCAATCGCTTGATGGAAGAATAAAAAATAGGAAAAAACAAAGCGTTTTTTTGATGTAACAGATTTCAAAAGAATCTCTTTGTTTTTTTATTGTTTGAAGATATAGATTACAGGGAAAAATTTATTTATAATGATAATATCAAATTCAGTACTGGATAAAATCAAAAACTGTGATATGGCCAATCATAGAAGGAAAAGAAAATGGAGGTATTTATCATGGCAAAAGTTCGTGATTACGCCAAACTCGCGAAAGATATTATGGAATCAGTGGGTGAAGAAAATATTATCAGTGCTGCACATTGTGCAACCAGACTTCGTTTGGTATTAAAGAAAAGTCCTTCTGCAGATGTTACTGCAAAAATTTCAGGGATGCCGGCAGTAATTCAGGTCGTGGAAAAAGGGGGACAGTATCAGATTGTAATTGGAACGCATGCAAAAGATGTATATGAAGAACTGACAAAAATGATACATTTAGAAGAAAGTCAGGATTCTGTACAAAAAGGAAGTATTTTAAGCCGTGTCATTGCTACTATGTCGGCAGTGTTTGCACCATTTGTTTATATATTGGCAGGGGCAGGACTGCTTCAGGGGTGTTTGATTATTATAAATCTGTTTGCACCAGCTTTTGCAGAGACAGGGACTTATTCGGTTTTAAGTTTTCTTTCTTGGACACCATTTACTTTTTTACCAGTTATGATTGCAGTTACCGCATCAAAGCATTTTCGATGCAATACCTTTATCGCTTTGTGGTGCTGTCTTGCACTTGTCAATCCTGACTGGGGGGGTATCGCTGCACAGATTGCAAATGGAGAATCGATTCGATTTTTGTTTTTCCCAATGGCACAGACTACCTATACATCGAGTGTGCTTCCTCCTCTGTTTTTAGTATTGGTACTGTCTTATCTGGAACGTTTTGTAGATAAGCATCTTCCAGATGTATTAAAAGCATTAGTGACACCATTTATTTGTGCAGTAATTATGGTTCCTGCAACTATTTTACTAATTGGACCTCTTTCTGATATGATAGCAAACGGAATTGCGGCAGGCTATAATTTCTTATATAATACCGTTCCAGTAGTAGCCGCTTTACTGATTGGCGGTTTCTGGCAGGTAGCAGTTATCTTTGGTGTACACTGGGGTGTTACACCGATGGTTATGTCGAATTTTTCTAATTTTGGCTGTGATTCTTTTCAGGCAGTTCAGACATGTGCCGTAGTCGCACAGGCGGCAGCATGTTTTGGGGTTGTATTAAAAACTCGTAATAAGGAAATGAAAAATGTGGCTATGTCTGCTGGACTGACGGGTATATTTGGTATTACAGAACCTGCAATTTATGGTGTTACGCTGCGTTTAAAGAAGCCTTTTATAGCTGGTTGTATTTCTGGTGCGATAGGTGCTGTAGCAGTTGCCTTATTTGGATCAAAAAACTATGTCTATGCAGGACTTCCAAGTCTTTTAACAACAGTAAATGCGATTAGTTCCGATGCTCCCATGTCTTTTCCGGGTATGCTGATTGGATGTGCCATTTCAGTTGTTGCTGCAATTTTATTAGTACAGGTAATAGGATGTGATGAAACACCAGTTCCATCTGCACAAGGAACAAGTTCTGCTAAACTGACAGAGCCGATATCTGTATTAGAATCAGAAAAAAAAGAAGATATTACGATTTATGCTCCATTAAATGGAGAAGTAAAACCATTAAATGAAGTGAATGATCCAACATTTGCAGAAGGAATTCTTGGGCAGGGGGCAGCGATTATTCCTTCTGAAGGAAAGCTGTATGCACCATTTGAAGGAAAAGTAAGTTCTGTTTTTGATACCAGACATGCAATCTGCCTGCAAAGTGAAGCAGGAGCGGAGATGTTAATTCATATTGGATTAGAAACGGTTTCTTTAGGCGGCAAATATTATACAGCAAAAGTAAAAGACGGGGATATGGTAAAGACAGGTGATTTGCTGATTGAATTTGATTTGAATTCGATTCGGAAGGAATTTGATACCATTACACCGGTATTGATTACTAATGCAGATGATTTTTCGGCTGTGGAAGCACTCCAAACAACAGGAACAATAAAAGCAGGAAAGGCTTTTTTAAAAGTAAAGCAATAACATATTTTTCTAAAAATAAAACAGCAGAAAGGTTTTATAATAAATAAAAGAGATAAGATCGCAAAACTAGGTAAGGAGTGAACAGATATGAGTTTACCAAAAGATTTTTTATGGGGCGGTGCCGTTGCTGCTCATCAGTTGGAAGGCGGATGGAAAGAGGGAGGACGGGGTGTTAGTGTCAGTGATGTACTGACAGCAGGAGCTCATGGCGTTCCAAGACGGATTACAGACGGTGTAATAGAAGGGGAACATTATCCAAATCATAAAGGAATTGACTTTTATCATACTTATAAAGAAGATATCGCACTTTTTTCAGAACTTGGATTTAAGTGTTTTCGAACATCGATTTCATGGAGCCGTATTTTTCCAAATGGAGATGAAACAGAACCTTGTGAAGCAGGACTTCAGTTTTATGATCAGTTATTTGATGAATTGCTGAAATATAAAATAGAGCCAGTAGTGACACTAAGCCATTTTGAAATGCCTTATTATTTGGCAAAAGAATATGGCGGGTGGATGAATCGAAAATTAATTGATTTTTTTGTTCACTATGCATCTGTTGTAATGAATCGCTATAAGGATAAAGTGAAATATTGGATGACCTTTAATGAAATTAATAATCAAAGCAATACAGATACAGATATTTTTGGATGGACAAATTCGGGGATACGATTTTCTGATTTTGATGATCCCAAAAAAGCGTTGTATCAGGCTGTACATCACGAATTAGTTGCATCTGCACTGGTAGTAAAGAAAGGACATGAAATCAATCCTGACTTTCAAATTGGATGCATGTGTTCTTATGTTCCGTTTTATCCTTATTCCTGTAATCCAGAGGATATGATGATGGCAGTGGAATCTATGCATGAGAGATATTATTTTTCAGATGTACACTGTCGGGGACATTATCCTGCTTATGCAAAGAAGCAATGGGAGCGGGAGGGCAATGCACCTGTAATGGAACCGGGAGATGAACAGATTTTAGCAGAAGGAAAGGTCGACTATCTGGGCTTTAGTTACTATATGTCTAATGCAGTAAAGGCGGATATCAATCAGGTTAATACAGGGGTAAACGGCGGAAATGCACATACTGTTCCAAATCCTTATGTAAAGGCTTCTGATTGGGGCTGGCAGATTGATCCAGTAGGACTTCGTTATTCACTTGCTGTTTTGTATGAGAGGTATGAGCTGCCTTTGTTTATTGTAGAAAATGGATTTGGGGCGATTGATGAATTAAAACCGGATGATACTTGTGATGACAGCTATCGGATTGATTATCTTAGGGCACATATTCAGGAGATGAAAAAAGCAGTGGAGATTGATGGAGTGGATCTGATGGGATATACGCCTTGGGGCTGCATTGATGTAGTTTCTTTTACAACCGGAGAATTGCGGAAAAGATATGGATTTATCTATGTGGATCGGAATGATGACGGAACCGGAACCGGAAAGCGATATAAAAAGAAGTCATTTGCTTGGTATCAAAAAGTAATTGCTTCAAATGGGGAAGAATTAGAATAAAGGTAAAAGTCAAAGGGTCAAATCGGATATTCGCAATCCGCTTCCCTGCTTCCTTGATAGGTTAAAAAATAGGTAACGATTTTTTGTGGCAATTTTCCCACTTAAATTGAAAAATCAGTTGACAAACCTGTTTTGGAATGATAACATATAGAAGTATGCCGCACAACTAGGTATTTGAAGTATAAAAAAAGAGACGGGAATCATTTTCAGTCGGAAATTTTTTATCACCAAAGTTGGCGAGTAATGATAATAGGAGGTGTCTTATGTACGCAATTATTGCAACTGGTGGTAAGCAATACAAAGTGTCGGAAGGCGATATCATTCGAGTAGAAAAGCTGGGCGTAGAAGCCGGCAATACGGTTACTTTTGATCAGGTATTGGCAGTAAACAATGGTTCTTTGGTTGTTGGAAATCCTACGGTAGCAAACGCTACGGTATCGGCAAGCGTAGTAAAGGAAGGAAAAGCAAAGAAAATCATTGTATATAAGTATAAGAGAAAGACCGGATATCATAAGAAGAACGGACATAGACAATTATTTACAGAAGTAAAGATTGATAAGATTAATGCTTAATAAAAGATGATTAAAGTAATTTTTTATAAAGATTCGGACGATTGTTATACTGGCTTTCAGTTAAAAGGACATGCTGGTTTTGCTGCTTATGGAAAGGATATTGTCTGTGCAGGAGTTTCGGTATTGGCAATTAATACGGTTAATTCGATAGAGGCATTGACAGAAGATCGGTTTCGGTATCAGGCGGATGAAAAAAAAGGATTGATTGAGGTGCGTTTTTTCTCGAAAGTCAGTAAAGAGACGACTTTATTATTGGATTCGTTTTGGCTTGGATTAAACGGAATCCAAGAAGAACATACGGGTTATTTATCCGTGAAAATAAGGAGGTGGAAACCATGATGAAGATGAACCTTCAATTATTTGCTCATAAAAAAGGAGTAGGATCAACAAAGAACGGCAGAGATTCCGAATCAAAGCGGTTGGGTGCAAAGAGAGCGGACGGTCAGTTTGTAAAAGCGGGAAATATTCTTTACAGACAGCGTGGAACAAAGATTCATCCAGGAGTAAATGTAGGACGTGGTCATGACGATACATTATTTGCGATCTGTGATGGAATTTTACGATTT
>CAJUEI010000200.1 GCA_910585255.1 uncultured Lachnospiraceae bacterium | reverse complement strand
ATTCTCTTCGAATTTTCAAGGTTGGTTTAACATACTGTTCAATTATCAATGTTCTGTCTTTGCTATATCAGTAGCAACTCATTTACTATATCACAGTGATTTCCTCTTGTCAACTACTTTTTTATATTTTTTCTCTAATTTTTTGCAATAATCAAAATACAGAGAAAAAGCTAAAAAAATATATCGTATGGAACACATTGAAAAACGGAGATGGAGGGATTTGAACCCTCGCGCCGGTTGCCCAGCCTACACCCTTAGCAGGGGCGCCTCTTCAGCCAACTTGAGTACATCTCCTGAAATTCTCTATATCCATATGATATTGATACATCAACTGTGATGCAAAAATTATTATACTAGCAATTATTTATTTTGTCAACACAATTTTTAAATTTTTATTATTAATTTTAAACAGAGATTTGATATTTTTCTGTCGCTGTTTGATAAAGATTATTTCCTTTCGAATCAATTACTACAATAACAGGGAAGTTTTCTACCTCTAATTTCCGTACTGCCTCCGTTCCTAAGTCCTCATAAGCAATTACCTCCGAACTTAAAATACACTTAGAAAGCAATGCACCTGCTCCCCCAACTGCAGCAAAATATACTGCTTTATTCTTTATAATTGACTCCTGCACATCCTCCGAACGTTTTCCCTTTCCAATCATTCCCTTTAATCCTAAATCCAATAAAGCAGGTGTATATTTATCCATTCTGCTGGCTGTAGTAGGCCCTGCTGAACCAATTACTCTGCCTTCCCGAGCCGGAGAAGGTCCCATATAATAGATCACATTATGTTTCAAATCTAATGGAAGCTTTTCCCCCTTTTGTAAAGCCTCATAAATTCTTTTATGTGCAGCATCTCTAGCTGTATAAATCGTCCCTGTAATATAAACATAATCCCCTGCTTTTAATTCCTGCACCTCTTTCTCTAAAAGAGGAGCTTCTATATATCGCTCCATATTTTGCTTAGCCTTTCCTCTCTATTTTTTATTTTTCACTCACTTATCCGATAATGCCCTAGTACTTTATATAAGCTTCCTAATACATCCTCTTCATAAGAGATCTGAAATGGATTTGCATGATGAATCAAAAATGGAATCCCTTTTTTATTCCTTTTATCCGAAACAATTCCAATATGTCCTTTCATAATCACAATATCTCCGCCCTGCCAAGCATCTATCTCTTCCAGATCGGTTGTAAGTGAAATGGCATGATTCTCCAAATAGACCCGCAGATTTCTTACTCTTCTAAAATCAATATTTTTATCTGCCTTTTCTATCTCATAGTAATCCTTATGTTCCTCTATATCCTGATTTACTAATTCCCGCAAATCATATCCTGCATCCCGCAAAGCAAATGCTACAACATCTGTACAAACCCCATATCCGTCCGTTGGATAGCCTGTCTCTTCATAATATCTGCTCTTATACTTTGGCTTTGTCGCAATATATTTCCTGGCACTGTTTAAGATATCTGTCTGATCATCTATAGAATCCTGATCCCGATCCATACTGCTTTTAAAAGTTTCTATACCAAAATCCGAATTTTCATATTTCCTATGAGGAATAACATTAAAATAATATAGCCCTATTATAAAACAAATTCCCAATAAAATTATAATACTTACTGCTATTCGAAATTTTCTTTTTTTCATACTTTAAATTTACCTAATCTTTCTTCCAGCTCTAATTCCATCCCCCAGATAGATAATTTCCATGCAAATTTCATCTCCAAAGAAATTTTCTAAAATAAATTGCTGCTTATATAAAAGTTTTTGATCCTATCATTTAACCTGTAAGTTTTTTTATTGACTGCCCTGCCTCACTTCTTCTTTTGATTTTGAATATAATTTCTAATCTGTTCTTCTGTATATTCAGATACCGTTGCCACAAAATAGGAAGGATTCCACAAATGTCCTTCCCATAATTTTTTTCTCAACCCCTCCCCAAACTCTTTCAGAAGCAGTCTGGCAGATACACCTTTTAATGCCTTTATTATATCTGGTATGTAATGCTGTGGAGAACAACTGATAAGAAGGTGTATATGGTCTTTCTCGGTATTACATTCTAATATCTGAAAACCATTATCATTTGCTATCTTATTTAATATTTCTACCAGTCTTTTCTCTATATCATCTAAAATAATTTCATATCTGTATTTTACACACCAGACAATATGATACTGAATGGAGTATACATATCCACGTCCATATGTTAATTCCATATGTGATCACCTCATTACAATGATAATATATGTCTATAGAAAAGTAAAGTATTTTATATAATCTTAACTAAAAAACATTTCACATATGTCAGCAATTCATCCCATAACTAAAGTCACGAGTGTTCTTGACATATATCATCAAAATTCAATGCAAAAAATAAAAACCAATCAGCAATATTTTAATGTGGGAAGTTTCATTTCTTGCTGACTGGTTTTATTTTATAAATAAAATACCTTATATTTCCTAATTACCCTTATAGACTTTTTCTCTCAAACCATTTTTTCTTTTCACACTTTTACTATAATAAATGCTCTTTCAAACAGATCCCCTATTCCATAATAATATATTCCACCTCCCTTCCGATATAACGATAATACCAAAACTTATATCCTATTTTTTATCTAACTATTCTGGCATCATCTATCCTTAACTGAAAAGAAGAACAGATATGACTGTCAGTAGTATGTATACTTTTTAACTATATTTGTCTTAGAACAATGAAATTTTAGGGCAGCGGATTTTAGGCAAGCAGTAAATTCTATTCGAATTCACCTGCCCGCCAATAATTTCTCTTCAAAACGATCTATAGTTATCTTACATACCTTTCCTTCTATTTCACTGTTATCTTATTCTGATTTTCCATCAAAATTCCCTCATTTTTGCATCAAAACAGCATCATTTACCCAATAAAAAATAAGAGAAACTATTGTTAATAATTCTTTTATTAATCATGGTTTCTCTTATATTATATTAAATTGATTTTTCCATTTTTTATCTTGTAATTGTAATAGGAAATACCCCCCCAGGGAGCAAATTTTCACAGTCAATAAAACTGTACTGCAAAATACTTTTCTAACCAGCTTCAACCTCTTATTCCTCCAATCGATATCCGATTTTATAAACTGCTACTAACCGATGTTCTAATCCCATTTTTTTTCTCATCCTTTGAATATGTAAATCAACTGTACGACTATCTCCAAAATATTCCTCTCCCCATATCTTTTCATAGATACGTTCCCGATAAAGAACTATATTTTTATTTTGCACAAATAATAAAAGAAGCTCATACTCTTTCGTAGTAAGAGCAACTGCCTTTCCTGCCTTTTTTACAATTCGGCTTGCTGTATTAATCTCAATATCCGGTGAAAGAGAAAGGATACGTCCAATTTTTCCACAGCGTCTTAATACCGTTTCTATTCTTGCCAAAAGTTCTGTTAATTCAAAGGGTTTTGTAATATAATCTTCTGCACCTAGACGTAATCCTTTCACCCGTTCTTCTAATTTTCCTTTTGCTGTAAGAAAAATTACTGGAACATCTAAAGATTTACAATACTCTAGTACTTCATAGCCATCTGCCTTAGGAAGCATAATATCCAATAATACCAAATCAAATCGTTCTTGTTCTAATAAATTTGCAGCCATAAGTCCATCAGAGACATGGACACAATCATAATCTGCATGAATCAATTCCGTTTTTAGCAAATTGGCAGCATCCTCATCTTCTGCAATTAAAATCTTATTCATTATTAATCCCTCCATTTCCTTTTCACTATTATATAGTTTGCATCAAAATTCCATCATTTTTGCATCATTTTCTATTGACTGCAAAAAAATTCTTTATTGAATATACTGGTCAAATCAGATATTCGCAATCTGCTTCGCTACTTGCTCATAACCTCATTAAGGAAGTCCCAACCCACCGCTTTCGCCTTGGCGGCTTAGAAGCGGGGACTTCCTTGATAAGGTTAAAAAAGAATAACAGTCTGCCAAGGAATGTTCTTGACAAACTGTCTGTTTTTTAGCTTTATTTACTTAAAAATTTGATACTTCTAATTTTATAACTCAAATATTCGAATAATATCATTTCCTCCCTATATTTGAGAAATAATTTTTTTGTAAATTCGCATCATAAAAAATACAGTCGCTACCAAAGACATCATTTCTGCAATAGGAAATGCCCACCAAACTAAATCTACATTTCCAAGCTGTGCCAATCCATAAGCTACTGGAAGTAATACAACTAATTGTCTGGCTACAGAAATAATCATACTATACACGGCTTTTCCAAGTGCCTGAAAAACACTGCTGCAGGCAATACAAAATCCTGCCAATAAAAAACTAACACTGATTCGCCTAAGTGCCGGAATCCCAATTGCCAGCATGGTTTCTGAGGCTTTAAACATCCGCAGCAAATATTCTGGGAATAATTGAAAAATCAATAATCCAATTATCATAATGGATACTGCATAAATAATACTATGTCGAATGGTTTTAATGACACGTTCCCGCTTTGCTGCTCCATAATTGTATGCAAGAATAGGAATTATCCCGTTATTTAAACCAAATACCGGCATAAAAATAAAACTCTGAAGTTTAAAATATGCACCAAAAACGGCTGTAGCAGTAGAAGTAAAGGAAATTAAAATTCGATTCATTCCATAATTCATAACAGAACCAATTGCCTGCATAATAATAGAAGGAATCCCTATCTCATAGATTTGAACAATAATATCCCTTGCCGGACGGAAGCCCTTCATCTGTATTCTTACTTCCTGATTTTTTTTCTGATTAAAGTAAATCCCAAGTACTCCGGCAACCATCTGCCCAATTACCGTTGCTGCTGCTGCTCCTGTTACTCCCATCCTTGGAAGTCCAAATTTTCCAAAGATTAAAATAGGATCTAAAATAATATTAACAATAGCACCCGCTCCCTGTGTATACATAGAATAAATTGTCTTTCCGGTAGCCTGCAGCATCCGTTCAAACATAAGCTGAATAAAAACACCAAACGACATACAACAGCATACTGTCATATATTCTTTTCCAAAAACAATAATTTCTTCAATATCTGTTTGACTGCGATAAAAAGATTCTACAAAAAATAAGCCAATTAGCAAAAAGACTAAATAACTTAATATTGCTAAAAAAATAGCATTTTCCGCAATTTTATTTACTTTATTAAAATCCTTCTGCCCAAGTGAACGTGCTAAAAGTGCATTCATACCCACTGCGGTTCCTACCCCTACTGCTATCATTAAATTCTGAATAGGAAATGCCATGGATACCGCAGTTAATGCATTTTCGCTGATTCGGGATACAAAAATACTGTCTACTATATTATACAATGCTTGTACTAACATAGAAATCATAATAGGCAGTGACATAGATAAGATTAGTTTATCTATAGGCATCACGCCCATTTTATTTTCTTCCATGAAATTATACGTACCTCCTTTTTTTCTTATCGTATTTATAAATTCTCTTGTAAAATGTATCTGCAATCATAACACAACATTTATAAATATACAAGGGGATTTTCTTTTGTTTTACCACAATTCTGCAAGTTCATAAATTAAACGTTCCGACTCCTCCCATCCAAGACACGGATCGGTAATGGATTTTCCATAACAGCCCTCTCCAATCTTCTGGCTTCCTCCTACAATATAACTCTCTATCATCAGACCTTTTACTAATTTATGAATTTCTGCAGATACCCGGCAGCTATGCATAATATCTTTGGAAATTCGTATCTGTTCTAAATGCCGCTTGCCTGAATTGGAATGATTGGTATCTACAATTACAGCCGGATTCAGCAAGTTTTTTTCTTCATAAGATTCTAATAAATGCTGTAAATCTTCATAGTGATAGTTTGGAATATTCCTTCCAAATTTATCTACATATCCCCGCAGTATTGCATGTGCATAAGCATTTCCTTCTGTCTTTACTTCCCATGCACGATATAAAAAGGTATGACTGCTCTGTGCTGCCATAATAGAATTCATCATAACCGAAATATCTCCTCCTGTCGGATTTTTCATTCCAACAGGAATTCCTATTCCGCTGGCGGTTAATCGGTGCTGTTGATCCTCTACTGAACGTGCACCAACTGCTACATAGGAAAGCAGATCCGAAAGATACATATGATTTTCGGGATATAACATTTCATCTGCACAAGTAAAACCGGTCTCTTCCACCGCACGAGTATGCAGTTCACGAATCGCAATAATTCCCTTTAGCATATCCTCTTTTTTCTCTGGATCAGGCTGATGCAACATTCCCTTATAACCTACTCCTACCGTCCTTGGTTTATTGGTATAGATCCTAGGAATCATAAGGATTTTATCCTTTACTTTTTCTTGAACTTTAGAAAGTCTTGAAATATAATCAATAACGGCATCTTCATGATCAGCAGAACAAGGTCCGATTACTAAAATCAGCTTATCTGACTTTCCGCTGAAAATATCCTTAATTTCTTGATCTCTGGTTTCTTTTATTGCTGTAATTTTTTTACTGATAGGAAATTGTTCTTTTAATTCAGAAGGGGTTGGTAATTTCCTTAAAAACTCCATTTCCATTGCTTTTTCTCCTTTTTTTGATTTTCATTATAACAGAATTTGTAAATACCGACAAGACTTTCCCCTTTTTAGAAATAAACAAAATTTAACCTCATCAAGGAAGTCCCCCGCTTCTAAGCCGCCAAGGCGAAAGCG